>JANXTD010000138.1 GCA_025352585.1 Fimbriiglobus sp. | reverse complement strand
CCCGCCGCGGCGTCGGGATGTTCGTCACCGACGGCGGACCCAAGCTCTGCCGCGAGCGCCGCAAGGTGCTCGTGCGCGACCGCGTGCGCGAGACGGTGCGCGAGGCGGCCGCGGCGGGGCTGACGCTCGACGAGTTACAGCACCTCGTGAACGACGAGTGGCCGCGCCGCAACGGCCACGCCAAGTCCGCCCGCTGACACCCCCACACACCCCAACTCTCCTGGAGACTGGCGATGAGCGACCTCGCGATTCAGACGGAGCGGCTCGTGGTCCGCTACCGCGGCAAGCCGGCCCTCGACGGCTTCACGCTCGCCGTGCCGCGCGGCGGCGTCTACGCCCTGCTCGGCGACAACGGCGCGGGCAAATCGACGGCGATGAAGGTGCTCACCGGCCAGCTTCGGCCCGACGCCGGACGGGCGACCGTGCTCGGCCTCGACTGCTGGTCCGGGGCCTACGCCCTGCGGCAGCGCGTCGGGTACGTGCCCGACCGGCCCAAGCTCTACGACTGGATGACGGTGACCGAAATCGGCTGGTTCGCTGCCGGCTTCTACGCGTCGGGCTTCGGGGCACGCTTCGCGCAGTGGACTGAGCGGTTGCACCTCGACGGAGCCAAGAAGCTCAAGGAGCTGTCGAAGGGCGGCTACGCCCGCGTCGGCCTGGCGCTGGCACTCGCCCCGGACCCGGAGGTGCTGCTGCTCGACGAGCCGACTTCGGGCCTCGACCTGATCACGCGGCGCGAGTTCCTGGCGAGCCTCGTCGAGTTCGCCGCCGAGGGCAAAACCGTGCTGATTTCGAGCCACTCCATCGCCGAACTCGAGCGCGCCGCCAGCCACGCCGGCTTCGTCAAGGACGGCAAGGTGGTCCTCGCCGCGTCGCTCGACGACTTGCGGACGAAGTTCCGCCGCGTCAGTTTCCGCTACGAAGGCTTGCTACCCGACGCCAACGCCCTCGGCCGCGTCCACGACGTGCAGCGGACTGGGCGCTCCGTGCAGTACCTCATCGAAGACCTGAACGCGCACCAGTTCGCGCAACTCGGCGCGACCCCCGGCGTCGTCGATGTCGAGGACGAGTCGGTGTCGCTCGAAGAGGTATACGCGGCAATCATGGCCCGGCCCGACGGCGTCAAGCCGGCGAACGTCAACGGCGAAGTGTCTATGGGCCGGGTCGAGAGCGGGGTGCGGTCATGACGCGCGTCATCGTCTGGAAGGAGTTGCGTGAGCAGGGCGCAATCGTCCTCGCGTTGCTCGTCATGGGCTGCGGGCTGATCGCGGGGCTGTCCGTCATCGCCACGCCGCAACAGGAGAGGGGTTTCGTTGAGTCACTCTTCGCGGCCAGCGTCCTGGGCGTCGCCTTGCTTGCCGGAGCGACTGGTGCCGTGATCGGGGCGACGCTGTTCGCCGGCGAGCGTGAGGCGGGGACGTTCCCGTTCCTCGACCGGAGGCCGGCGACGCGGTGGCAACTCTGGTGGCGCAAGGTCGCTGCCGGCCTCGCGCTCGCGGCCGTGCCGGCGTCCGGGTACTTCGTCACGGCACTTGTCGCCGCGCCGATTGATGGCGGCGGCGTCCTCTCGCTGCTCTTCGGCGGCGGGACGTACTTCGGCTTCGCCTGGGGCTGCGTCGGCTCGGTGTTGCGGCGCACGGCGCTCGGGGCGTGCGCCGTGGGGCAGGCGATCGGAGTCGCGGTCGTGGGGGTCGCCATCGGTTTCGGGGCGATCGTGCTGGAAGTCGCGGACGGGTTACGGCCGCGGGAACCGTTCGCGATCCTGGAATTGGCCGTGGATGGTGTCGCACTCTTCGGGATTCTTAGCCCCATCGTCGCGGCGTTCGTGTTGCCGCTCCTCCTCTCGGCGCGACTGTTCACCGCCCCCGACCGGGAGCAGGACGTTGCCGGTCCACGCCCCCTGACCGCATTCTTGAGCGGACGCCAGAGCCGCGCCAAACGCTTCGCCTGGCTGCTGGTCCGGCAGCACCGCGTCAACATAATGTGGCTAACGGCGGCCACTGCCGTCGCGGGGTGTGTGCTGCTCATCCCCGACGTGCTGTTCATCACGGCGTGGCCGGCGATGACGCTGGTCGTCGGCGTCTTGGTCGGCGTCGTGCTGTTCGCCGACGAGCAGGGCACCGAAGCGGCCCGGTTCTGGGGCGAGCGACGCTTGCGCGTCGGCGGCGTCTGGGGCGCGAAGCTGGCCTTCGGCTTCGCGCTAACTTTCGGCTTACTCGTGCTGATGCTGCTGCCGTGCGTGGTCCGCGGACTCGTCGATTCCTTTCACAGGCAAGAGGCGTTCTCGCGGGCCTTCCGCACCGGCGTGCCCAGCCCCGGCTTCCCGTTCCTCACGTTCCTCTTCGTCGGCCCGGCCTACGGTCTGGCCTGCGGGCAACTCGCCGCCCTGCTCTTCCGCAAGCCGATCGTCGCGCTCGCCGTCGGCGCGATGGTCGGCGGCACGGCGGTCGCGCTGTGGTTCCCCTCGCTCCTCGGCGGCGGCCTGCACGGCTGGCAAGTCTTCACGCCAGTTGCCGTGACGCTGATCGTGTCGCGGCGGCTGACGTGGCCGTGGGCGACCGACACCCTCGGGCAGCGCGGGCCGGTCCTGCGGCTGGCCAGCGGGCTAGTCGCGGTGGCGCTGACGTTCGCCGGGGGGATCGCCTGGCGGGTGCTCGAAATCCCGGAAGTTGCCGAGGCGAACGACGACATCGCGTTCGCCAAGTCGCTGCCGACCTACGACGAGAACGAGAGCGGCCGGGGCATCCGCCGGGCCGTAGCGGAGTTCGGCACCCGGTCGGCCCCGCACGTCCAGACCCGGAGTGACATTTCGACACCGGATCGGCCCCTGCTGATGAACGAACTGTTCACGATGCTCTTGCAGTCCGGGTACCCCGAGAACCGCCCCGACGTCGATAGCCTCCTCAAGATTCTCGACGGCGAGTGGGAGCAGACGTTGCTGGAGGCGTCGCGAAAGCCGACCGGCGTCTTCATCGACCCCGCGGAGCACGCCCGCGACTACGACAACCCCCAAGACCAATACTTCACCGTCTTCCCGCGCATGGCGACAGTCTACGCGCTGCGTGGCCTGAAGGCCCAGCGCGACGGCGACCCGGCCGACTTCGCCAACCGCGTCGGCGTGCTGCTGGCCGCGGTGCGGACCACGCGGACGAGTGGCCCGCCGATGGCCGTGATGACCGCCAACTCCGTCGAGGAGGCGACCTTCCGCGGCGTCCACCACTGGCTCAAGGCTCTCCGCGGCCACCCCGAACTGTTGCGCCAGGTCCTCACGACGCTGCTCGACCACGAGCGCGTCGACACCTACACCCCGCGCCGCACGGAACTCGCGTCGCAAGTCGCCTTGCGCAACGGCATCACCGGGCCGGGGAGTTGGCTGCCGCGCACGCTGGCACTGCTGGGCGGCCCGTCGCGGGAGGAGGCCGACGTGATCGCCTTCGCCTGGGCGGTGCCGTGGGAGAAGGAGCGGTTGCGGCGGGCCGTGGGCTACGGCAACGTGCCGGCGGTGGCGTCATCTCGGGAGGGGAATCCGTACCTGCGCGGTGCCCCCGGCCTCTGGATGTACGACTTCCTGCGGGGGTACCGACGCCAGTTCGCGGACAACGAAGTGCGGCTCGTTTCCCTGCGCGGCTGCCTGCTGCAAGTCGCGCTGCGGCTCCACGAGGCCGAGGCGGGCCGCTTCCCGACGACGCTGAACGAGTTGGTGCCGAAGTACCTGCCGGGGGTGCCGATCGACCCGTTCACGCTAGCCCCGGCGGAGTTCCGGTATCGCGTCAGTGTCGGCGGGGAGTCGATCGCCGTCGAGCCGGTGGAGTACCTGACGACGCCCGACGTGGGGCCGATCGCGCCGGCGTTCGCCGCGGCGGCCGGCCGGCCGAGCCTGATCCCGGCGGTCGGCGCGCTGGCGGGGTCGGACGTGCCGTTGCCGCCATCAACCGACACGCAACGGCGGGTGACGCGCGAGGTTGCCGCGGGGCAGCCGGTCGTCTGGAGCGTCGGCCTGGACCACCGAGACGACGGCGGCCGCGTCAGCGTGTCGGGCGACCAGCCCCGCGGCAGCGTCCTGGCCGGCGACATCGTCTTCGTCGTGCCGCTGCCGGCGAAAGCGAAGTCGCCGTGAGTGCCGCCGGCGTCGCCGGGGTGGTACACTGTCTGCCACCCCGGTGAGGCCGACGCATGGCGAAGAAGGACGGCTCGGCCCTGATCGACCTCGCGGCGGTCACGCTGGCCCCGGCGTTCATCGCGCTGATGGTCGGCAGCCTCGTCTTCTTCCTCATCGAAGTGATCCACCCCGGCCCCTACGCGGGTCGCTTGCACTGGACGTTCTTCTTCTTCACCGTCGGCGCGGTGCTGATCGCGCGCATCACCATCGAGCAGGGCCGGGCGCGGGCCGGCGTCTACGCCGCGGGGCTGGCGGCGGCCTGCTTCGTCGCCATGCTGCAATTCGTCGAGTACCCGACGCCACTGATGAAGGCGCTCGGGCCGCTGATTAACCTCGCGCTCATGGCGTTGGTGTGGTTCTGCGCCGACCGGCTGACGTGGGACTGCACGCACTTCGACGACGCCCGCACCGCCTCCGGCAAGGGCGTCCTCGCGGCGGTCGGCCTCGACGACGACCACCGCGTCACGGCCGAGGACGACGAGGCCGAGCTGACGCCGAAGCATCAGAAGTTGAGTTGGTTCGAGCGGGTCGCGGCGTACCGGGCGGAGCGCAAGAAGCGGCCGCACACGCCGGGGACGCGGGTGCTGTACTTCGGCCTCGCCGCGCTACCCATCTTCGCCTTGGGCCAATCGCTGATCCCCGCCGACGATTCCGCCCGCCGCTCCGCGACCTTCTTCGACATGGCCGTCTACATCGGCAGTGCCCTAGCACTGCTTGTCACGACGAACCTCATGGGCCTACGGCGTTACCTCGCCGAGCGCGGGGCGACGATCTCGCCGGTGATGACGACGAGTTGGCTAATCCTGGGCGGCGGGCTGATTCTCGGCTTCCTCGTCGTCGGGGCGATCCTGCCGCGACCCCACAGCGAGACGGCGCTGATCGACATCGGTGGCAAAAGCACCGGCGACCGCAAGGCGTCGAAGAACGCCGTGGTGCGCGACGGCAGCGCCGGCAAGGGCGACGGCGCGACCGGCACCAAGACTGAGGCCGGGGACGGCAAGGCGTCGGCCAAGGGCGGCAAATCCGGCGGCAAGGGCGGCGAGAAGGGCGACGGACAAGGCAGCGACAAGTCCGGCGGCGACAAGTCGGGCGACCAGAAAGGCGACGGCAAGAAGGGGCCGAACGACGCCAAGAAGGGCGACGAAGGCGGCTCGAAACTTGACCAGAAGTCGGCGGAAGACAAGCAGGGTGACGGCGACGACAAGGCAAACGACGCCAAGAGCGACGGCGACCAGTCGGGGTCGTCGGCCGTCGGCGAGAAGTTGTCGCAGGTCACCGAGGTGATTGGCGCATTCGTGAAGTGGGTCGTCTGGATCGTGATTGCCGTCGCGGTGGTCGTCGGCCTGCTGGTGTTCTTCCTGAAGTACCTGGCACCGTTCACGAATTGGGCGAAGAACCTCCTCGACTGGTTGCGCGGCCTGTTCGACCGCAAGGAGAAGATCCGCACCCGAAGCGACGACGGCGACGACGTGCCCGAGGCGGCCGTCAAGCGGCCCGCGCCGTTCTCGGCGTACACGAATCCCTTCGCCCGCGGCGGGGTCACGCGGCCGCCGGCGGAGGTCGTCGAGTACACCTTCGCCGCGCTCGACGGCTGGGCCTGGGAGCGCGACTTGGGACGCACGCCGGGGGAGACGCCGACGGAATTCGCGGTGCGGCTCGGCCACGAGTTCTGCGAACTCGACGAGCCGGCGTTCGCGGTGGCGCAACTCTACGTGCGCACGCAGTACGGCCGCACGCCCGTGTTGGCGGGCGAATTGGCGGCGGTCGAGAAACTTTGGGACGAGTTGGAGTCTCAACCGCACCCCGCACGCCGCGGATAACCGTAACAACTGAGCGGGGCCGCGCCGCCGACGGGCCGGATGGGCCGTTCGGGTAAGTTCGGCCGGCGGGGACTGGCATTCGGCTTGCTCACCGGGTAGTTCAAGTGAGACCACCTCCCGCACCGGATGCCGCCCATGCCCACTCGCCTCACCGCTACGCCCAAGCCGACCGCCCCGACCCCGCCCGTCGCGGTCGCGCCGCCGGCGGGGGAGTCGTCGCAGTTGACGCCGCAAGACTTGTACCTCTTCAGCGAGGGAAGCCACGTCCGGCTTTACGAGAAACTCGGCTCGCACCCGATGGTCGTCGACAGCGTCGAGGGCTTCCAGTTCGCCGTCTGGGCACCCAACGCCGAGACGGTGTCGGTCATCGGCGACTTCAACGGCTGGGACGCCCGGACGCACCGCATGGCCACCGCCGACGGCGCGGGCGTCTGGGTGCTGTTCATCCCCGGCGTCAAGCCGGGCGTCTGCTACAAGTACCGCATCACTGCCCGGTTTAGTGGCTACCGCGTCGATAAGACCGACCCGTTCGCCTTCACGACCGAGATCGCGCCGAAGTCCGCGGCGGTGACTTGGGACCTGAAGTACCAGTGGAACGACGCGGCGTGGATGAAGGCCCGCGGCGCGAAGATGAAGCACGACGCCCCGGTGTCGATCTACGAGCTTCACCTCGGCTCGTGGATGCGCGAGAGCGTGCCGCCGTACTTGTCGTTCAGCTACCGCCAGCTCGCGCCGCTGCTGGCCGACTACGTCAAAAAGCTCGGCTTCACGCACGTCGAGTTCTTGCCGTTCACCGAGCACCCGTTCTACGGCTCGTGGGGCTACCAGGTCACCGGCTTCTTCGCCGCGACGAGCCGCTACGGCACCCCGCAAGATCTAATGTTCCTCATCGATCATTTGCACCAGAACGGCATCGGCGTCGTGATGGACTTCGTGCCGAGCCACTTCGCGACCGACGAGTTCTCGCTGGGCTACTTCGACGGCACGCACCTCTTCGAGCACGCCGACCCCCGCCAGGGCTACCACCCCGACTGGGGCAGCTACATCTTCAACTACGACCGCCACGAAGTCCGCAGCTTCCTGCTGTCGTCGGCGCTATTTTGGCTCGACAAGTATCACATCGACGCACTGCGGGTCGATGGCGTGGCGTCGATGTTGTACCTCGACTACTCGCGCAAGAACGGTGAGTGGGTGCCGAACCAGTACGGCGGCAAGGAAAACATTGGGGCCATTGAATTCCTCAAGCGCTTCAACCACGAGGTTTATACGTACTACCCCGACGTGCAGACCATCGCGGAGGAGTCAACGTCGTGGCCGATGGTGTCGAGGCCGACCTACCTGGGCGGTTTGGGCTTCGGCTACAAGTGGGACATGGGCTGGATGCACGACACCTTGAAGTACCTCGAAAAGGACCCGGTGATCCGCAAGTATCACCACAATGAGTTGACGTTCCGCCAGGTGTATGCGAACGCCGAAAACTATATGCTGCCGCTGTCGCACGACGAGGTCGTCCACGGCAAGGGGCCGCTGTGGGACAAGATGGCCGGCGACGAGTGGCAGAAGTTTGCCGGCTTAAGGTTGTTGCTGGCGTACCAGTTCGGCATGAACGGCAAGAAGCTCCTGTTCATGGGTGGGGAGATCGCCCAGCGGACCGAGTGGCGGCACGACGGGCAGTTGCCGTGGGCGAGCCTGGAGAACCCCAAGCACCGCGGCGTGCAGCAACTCGTGGCCGACCTGAACAGCTTCTACAAGGGCGTGCCGGCGATGCACGAAGGGGACTGCGAGCCGGGCGGCTTCGAGTGGATCGACTGCCACGACGAGAGCCACAGTGTTTTGAGTTTCGTGCGGCTGCCGAAGTCCGGCGGCGACCGCATCGTCGGCATCTTCAACTTCACGCCGGTGCCGCGGCAGAACTACCGCGCCGGCGTGCCGGGGCCGGGCGTCTGGAAGGAAGTCTTGAACACCGACGCGGACGTGTACGGCGGCAGCAACGTCGGCAACGCCGGCGGAGTCCACGCCGAGTACATCGCCTGCAACGGCCGGCCGTACTCGCTGAACGTGACCCTGCCGCCGTTGGGGGCCGTCTTCTTCCGCGGCAGCGTTTAACGTAAGCTGACGCTCATGCCAAGCTTCGACCCCGAGCGTCACGCCCGCCCCCTGTCGATCGCCGGCACCGCCGCGGTGGTCGCCGGCCTCTACTCCGGGGCGGACCTCGGCTGGGCCGCGGCCGCCGTCGGCGTCGCCCTGCTACTGACGGCGTGCTACTCGCGTCAGGACGGCTTCCTGCTCTTCGGCCCCTTCGCGAGGGCGGACGCCGTGCGGAGTGCCCGCAGTCGGCGGACGCACCTGGTGCGGGCCGGCATCGCGCTGGCGGCGGGGGCGGTGATCGTCTTCAACGGCGAAGATTTCCTGCCGCGTTACCTGACTCAGTGGTCGCGGAACCGCCAGTCCCAATACATCAACTCACAAATTATCGGCTGGTTCGCCGTCGGTGTCGGCCTGCTCGTGCCCTCCCTGACGGTGCTGCTTGTCTCCGGGGCCATCGCCGAGGAGCGGGCCGCGAAGCGCTGGGAAGTCCTGCTGACGACCGACCTGCGCGGCCGCGAACTCGTCTTCGGCAAGCTGCTCGGCAAGCTGTGGCTGGTCGTCGAGCCGGTCGTGGTGATCCTGCCAGTGCTGGCGATGCTGCCGCTGATCGTCGGCCTGTCGCCCGCGGTGATGCTGCTCTTCGGCGGGGCCACGTTCGTGACGATGCTCGCGCTCGCCGGACTGGCGGCGTGGGCGTCCGCGGCTTCCAAGGGGCGTTCGGGGGCGGCCGGCTTCGTGGTCGTTGTCACGGTCGGCTACCTGTGGCTGAGCACCGGCTTGCTAAGGCTGAGCATCGACGTGCCGAAGTTCGGGGCGTTCCCGCGCTTCCAGGGGTACGCCGCGCCGGCGGTCGTGGCGGACTTGGTGGAGGCGTTCAACGCGGCGAACCCGTTCGCCGCGCTCATGCTGAACACCGTCGCCGGCCCGGCGCTGGCCGGCTACGCGGCGGCGTTGCGGCAGTACAGCGCCGGGGCACTCGGCGTCTTCCTCGTCGGGACGCTGCTGGCCTGCCAGCGGGTCCGCACGGTCCGCGACCCCGACCAGGCCGAGGGCTTGGCGTCGCGGCCGTTACGACTGCTCGGCCGGGGCAAGCGGCGCGAAAGCCTTCAGGAGAGGCGGGCGAGGCTGCGGCCGCCGGTGACCGACGAGCCGCTGGCGTGGTGGGCGAGGTGCCGCGTCGGCGTCTTCCGCGCCGGGCCGATGCGGCCGCGCTCCGTGGCAATCGCGTTCGGCGTGTGCGTGGCGGTGTTTCTGGCGAGCTACGCCATCGACCTCGTCGGGCAGGGGACGCTCTACCCCTGGCTGCGAGACAGTGGCCTACGGGTGTACGACTGGCTGGCGAGCGCGACAGTACTCGGCCTGGTCTCGTTCGCGGTCCCCATCGTCTGCGCCATCACGCTAATCGTGCCGGTAATCTCGGCAACGCAGTCGATCGCCAAGGAGCGCTCGGGCGACACGCTCGAATCGCTGCGCCTGACGCCCTTGACGGCGCGCGAGATGCTCGAACAAATTCGCGACGGCTGCCTCCAGACGAACCGCCTGTTCGTCCTGTGGTGGGCGACCCCCACGGCCGCGGCCGTCGTCACCGGCTTCTTCCCGTTGCACGTCGCCGTGCTGCTATTAGCGATGGCGTTGGTCCTGGCGTCGCCGCTGGTGAACTTCGCGCTGTACTGCTCCGCGTGGGCGAGTACGCCTGCGCGGGCGGCGCGCAACCTGATCTTCGGCGGGGCGGTCGGGCACTACGCCTTGCTGCTCGCCGGCGGGGCGGTCTTCCTCGGCATCCCGAGCGTCCTCGGCTTCGACCGCGACCTGATGTGGCTCGAAAGGCAACTCCTCCAGCCCGACGAGTTCGTTCTGTTCCGCACCAGAAACATGGCCAACCGGTCCGTGCCGACCCTCGCCCGCGTCGCCCTCACGCTGGGGATGTACGGGGGCGGCGTCGCCTTGTACTGGCTCCTCGGCCGCTGGGTCTTCAGCCGGGCAGTCGGCCGCTTCGCCAAGTCGCGTGATGCCACGGCGTAGGTTGGCCCCCGTGGCCGGCGGGGCTACAATGACGGCATGCCGCTGCGAATCTCCAACTTGCGCCTCCCGGTCGAAGAGCCGGAGGCGAACCTGCCGTCCCACATCGCCCGCGCCATCGGCGTGAACCACGCCGACCTGGCGCACTGGCGAATCCTCCGCAAGAGCCTCGACTTGCGCGACAAGCGGCAACTCCGCTTCGTCTACAACTTCGAGGTCGATCTGCCGCAGGAGGAACTCGAAGTCGTCTACCGGACGATCGACCGCGTCGCCCCGACGGCCCAAGTCGAGCTGTTCGACGAGCCGCCGTTCGAGATGGCGAGTCCCGGCACCGAGGCGATCCGCGACCGCCCCATCGTCATCGGCTCCGGGCCGGGCGGGCTGGTCTGCGCGTACTTCCTGGCGCAACTCGGCTACCGCCCGATCGTGCTGGAGCGCGGCACCCAGGTGAGCGACCGCATCCGCGACGTGAAGCGCTTCGACGGCGGCGGCGGCTTCGAGCCGGAGAGTAACTACCTCTTCGGCGAGGGCGGCGCGGGCACGTTCTCGGACGGCAAACTCACCTGTCGCGGCAGCGGGCCGGACGTGATGCGGGTGCTCGAACTCTTCGCCGAGTGCAAAGGCCAGCAGCCCGGCAAGCCGAGTATTCTGTACTACCACCGGCCGCACCTCGGCAGCAACCGCCTGCCGGCCGTGGTCAAGGCGATCCGCCAGAAGATCGTGGCGATGGGCGGCGAGGTCCGCTTCCACACCAAGGTCGAGGACATCGAGTTCGACGCCAGCGGCGTCAAGGGCGTGACGACCTCGTCGGGCTTCCTGGCGTCGTCGGTCGTGATTCTCGCCGTCGGCCACAGCGCCCGCGACACCTTCACGATGTTGGCCGCCCGCAAGGTGCCGATGTCGCGCAAGGCCTTCCAGTTCGGCGTCCGCGTCGAGCACCCGCAAGCGCTGGTCAACGAAGTCCAGTACGGTTCCCGCCACGCCAGCCACGAGAACGCCCTGGGCAACGCCGACTACTCGCTGGTGGCCAGCGGCAAGAACGGCACGCCGGACGTGTTCAGCTTCTGCATGTGCGCCGGCGGCATGGTCATCCCGAGCGTGTCGCAAACGGGGTACTTCTGCACCAACGGCATGAGCCTGTCGAAGCGCGACTCGGTCTACGCCAACAGCGGGCTGGTGGTGACCGTCCCCGTCGAGGCGTTCGAGGGGACCGACGTGCTGGCCGGGGTGCGGTTGCAGGAGAAGTACGAGAAGCGAGCGTACGAACTCGGTCGCGGCGGCTACGGCTCGCCGCTGCAAACCGCCCGCGACTTCTTGGCCGACCGGGGGGCGACTGCCGTGCCGCGCAGCAGTTACCCGCGCGAGGGGGTCGCCGCAGACTTGCGCGAGGTGCTGCCGCCGGTCGTGGTCGAGGCGTTGAAGAACGGCCTGCCGCAGATGGACCGCCGCTGGCAAGGCCGCTTCCTGGACGACGCGGTGCTGGCCGGCCCCGAGTCGCGCGGCAGTTCGCCGATCCGCATCGACCGCGACAACGTCACCCGCGAGTCGCCGGGCATCTCGGGCCTCTACCCCGTCGGCGAGGGGGCCGGGTACGCCGGCGGGATCGTCAGCGCCGCGGTGGACGGCCTGCGCACCGCGCGGGCGATCGTGGCCCGCTTCGCTCCCCTTCACAAGCCGGTGTGAAGTTCCGGCGAAGTCGCGACGTTTCGCCTTGCGCGTCCGTAAAGTTGAGCTATACCTGTGTCATGCGATGCCCCGGCGTCGGCCAACACCCCTGTTGTCCGCCCCCGGAAGTGGAACGGCGTGACTCCGTTCCTGGCGTCGCGTCTTCGTTTCTCGACCCACGCCTGGCCTGACTCCGGTCGCGCGGTGTCACGGCAGCGGGTCGTAGGTCAAGCCGGTGAGTTCGAGGAGTTGCAGCCGCGTCGGGCCGGCGAAGGTGAGGGTCAGGCCCTCGCAGCCGGGGCCGACCCACAGCCTCACCGCGCGACCCTCACCGGGGGCGAGGGCGTTGAGGTGGATCAGGCGGTCGGGCGGCCGGCCTTCGGGAGTCGGCCGGTCGTAGCGGGCGTGGCCGTCGGTCCCGCCGGGGGAAAGCGTGTACCGCAGGAGGACGCCGTCGATCGGCCCGGCGGGCGTGAACGCGACCCGCACCAGCCCCGACCCGAGCCGCTCGTCGGGGGTGAAGCCGCCGGCCGGGTGGGCGACCGCCCCGGAGGCGGACCACGTCAGCGCCGTCTCGCGCAGCGGGCGCTCCGGGGCGAGGTAGCGGAAGGGGCCGATGTTGGCGGCCTGGAGGCGTCGCAGTTCGCCGAGGTCGGGGGCGGGGCTGAGGGGGCTGATGTACCAGGCGTACTTCTCCGCCAAAGCCGTGGCCGGGAGCCGGGCGTACAGGTCGTAGCGGATCATCCCCTGCGGCCCGAACCAGCCGCGGGCCTGCTCCTCCCCGTGGGTGAAGTTGGGCCAAGCGGCGGCGACCGCGCCGAGGAAGAGCACGCCCCGCAGCCGCGCGGCGACCCGCCCGCCGACCCGGAGCCAGGCGAGGTAGACCAGCGGCAGGAGCGGGCTGAGGAGCGTCACGAACGAGCGCATCACCGGCCCCCCGCCCGGCTGGTTCGCGAAGGCCCGGCCGTAAGCCCCCGCGGCGGCGGCGGCGACCAGCCCGGCCAGCAGCGCGAGCAGACCCAGCGACGCCGCGGGGGCCGGGCCGCGTCGCGCCGCCCGCGCGAGGGCCCCGGCGGTCACGGCGACCAGGGCCGCGGTCGCCAGCCCCAGCGCCGCGGGCCACCCGTCCTGGCGGACGCGCTCCGCCGCCCCGCCCCAGGCGGTCGCGAGCATGCGCAGCAGGTGTTCGAGGGTGTGCAGCCCGAGCGACGGGGGGTCGGCGTGCCGCGGCACCGCGTAGCCGACGAACGCGAGCCCCGCGAGGGCCAGCACCCCGAGGCCGCCCAAGGCCGACGCCGACGCCACGCCACGCCACGCCGCGCCGCCCGGCGCGCCACCGCAGCCCGGCGACGGCGAGGAGCCAGACGCCCAGACTGGAGCCGAGCAGGATGCCGACGACTCCGCAGAGCGTGAGGAGCGACGCCGACACCCAGGCCGCCGCGAGCCGCCCCCGGCCGAGGTCGGTCCGCCCGGCCGCGAGTACCGCCGCCGCGGCCAGTGCGAGCGCCACCGGCAGGTAGAAATTCACCTGCACGGCCCAGACCCGCGTCGAGCCGTCGGAGACGTTCAGCGCCGCCAGCGGCACCAGCGCGTCGGCGAACTGCCACCGCCCGCGGAACCGCCGGACGGCCAGCAGGACCGCCGCGGCAGCCGACACGCCGAGCGCCAGGTTCGCCGCCGCGCCCGCGACGACGCCCGGCCCGGCGACCCGCCCGACCGCCCAGGTGAACAGCCGCGGCAGCGGGTAGCGGTGCTCGTTGAGCTGCGCCCACAGTACCTCGCGCGTCGGCAGCGCGCTGTCGAGCCGAAGGCTCTGGTAGAAGGAGTCGTCCTGCACCGGCACCGGCCCGGTGTAGGCCCGCACGACCCAGGCGGCGGCGGCCGTCGCGAGCGCGAAGACCAGCCAGACGAACGCGCCACGGGCCATGTCGGTCGGACCTCTCGGGGGAAGCGGGGGACGGTCGAGGGGACTAGCGGTCCTCGTCTAAGAGTACCGGGCGTACGCGGGGTTCGAGTCCCCTCCCCCGGTGGGGCAGCGGCGTGACACCGTCGCGAAAAACCACTCTACCCCACGCGCCCCTGGCGCTCTTCCTCGTACTTGTGCAGCTTGTTGTACAGTGTTTTTAGGCTGATGCCGAGTTCGGTCGCGGTCGCCTGCTTGTTGCCGGTGTTCTTCGCGTAGACGTGCAGGATGTAGTCCATCTCCACGTCCGAAAGCGTCTTCGCGCCGCCGGCCGGCTCGGGCTGGTTCACGGGCGGCGGGATGTACGTCGTCGGGGCCTGCGCCGGCTGAGGGGCGTAACTCGGCATCGACAGCGTCGCCGGGCCGGTGTGTTGGGCCAGGCGTGGGGCGCGCACGTCGTACGGCAGGTGGTGCGTGAGGATCGGCTGGCCGGCGGCGACGATCCAGGCGTACTCCATCGCGTTCGCCAGCTCGCGGACGTTGCCCTGCCAGTGGTAATTCAGAATCACCCGCATCGCCTCGTCGGTCAGCAACTCGACGACGGCGTTGTACGGCTTCTTGGCGGCCCGCGCCAGCAGGTGCCGGGCCAGTTCGGGGATGTCCTCGCGGCGCTCCCGCAGCGGCGGCAAGTGGATGTGGAACATGTTCAGGCGGAAGAGCAGGTCTTCGCGGAAGGTGCCCTCGATCACCATCTGCCGCAGGTCGCGGTTGGTCGCCGAGATGACGCGGACATCGACGATGGTCGCCTCGTTGGCACCGACCGGGCGAATCTCCCCGGCCTCCAGGAAGCGGAGCAGTTTCACCTGCGTCTGCTTGTCGAGTTCGGCGAGTTCGTCGAGCAGCAGCGTGCCGCCGTTGGCGACCTCGAACATGCCCTTGCGGTCGGCGTTGGCCCCGGTGAAGGCGTTCTTCTTGTGGCCGAACAGCTCGCTCTCGACGAGTTGCGGACTCAGCGCCCCGCAGTTGACCGGCACGAAGGGCATGTCGGCCCGCTTCGACTTGGCGAACAGCGCCCGCGCCACGACTTCCTTGCCCGTCCCCGTCTCGCCGGTGATCAGCACGCGGGCGTCGGTGCCGGCGATCTGATCGACGAGCCGCTGCACCGGCAGCATCGCCGGGCTGGCCCCGATCAAAAACCCCGGCCCCTCGGCGGCCTGCACGCGGGATTCGAGGGCGACGGCCTTGTTCTTGAGCTTCTTCTTGTCCTGGATGCGCAGGAACACCGCCTCAATTTCAGCGAGCTGGCACGGCTTGCGCAGGTAGTCGCACGCCCCGAGGCGCATCGCCTGGACCATGCTCTCCTCGCTGGCGTAGCCGGTCATCATGATGGCTTCGGTGTCGGGGCTGAACTGCTTGAGCCGCTGCAACACGTCGATGCCGCTCAGGCCCGGCATGCGGATGTCGAGCAGCGCCACGTCGAAGGTTTGGGCGGCGATGGCTTGCAGCGCCTGCTCGCCGTTGGGGCAGACAACCACGTCGTGGCCGAGGGCCTTGAGTTCGATGCGCATGAACTCTTGGAGTTGCCGCTCGTCGTCCACGAACAGGATGCGGAGGCGGTTGTGCGGTTGCGTGGCCAAGGTGGTCTCTCCCGTCCGCCGGTTCAGGGCGTCCGTCGTGCGTCAATCGTGGATCGTGCCGGGGGCGGAGTCCGTTCCGCGTCCGGGGGCCAGGCTCACGCCACCGCCGCCGCCCGGCCGGGGAACGGCAGGAGGACGTTGGGGTTCGACGCCGGCGTAGCATCGGCTTTTTCGGCCGCGCTCGTCAAGGGCAGCCGCACCAGGAAGGTGCTCCCCTGCCCCGGCCCGGCACTCGCGGCGCGGATGCTGCCGCCGTGCTGGTCGATCACCTGGTGGCTGATCGACAGGCCCAGGCCCGTGCCGTTGCCGGTGCGGCTGCGGGTGAAGAACGGCTCGAAGATGTGCCGCAGGGTGTCCGGGGCCATGCCGCAGCCACTGTCGGCGAAGCGGATCTCGGCGTGCGTCGCGTCCGCCGCCAGCGTGACTTCGACGCCGCCGCCCTCCTCCATACTGTCGAGGGCGTTGACGATCAAGTTCAACACGACCCCCTTCACGTCCGGCACGCTGACCGCGGCGGTCGCCATCACCGACGGGGCGAAGTGGATGACCTTGTTCCTGGCGTTCGGCAGCACCCGCGCCACGTCGATCACGTCGGTTACGAGTTGCGACAGCTCGGCCCGCTCGCGCTTGCCGCCGCTGCGGCTGAAGTCGAGCAGCTTCTGCGTGATCGTCTTGCAGCGCTGCGACTCCTCCTGGATCATCCGCAGGTACTTCTGCACCACCTCGCCCTCGGCCCCGAGCCGCGGCAGCACACTTTGCAGCCGGCGTTCGAGGGCCTCGGCGCAAAACGCGATCGAGGCGAGCGGGTTGTTGATCTCGTGGGCGACGCCCGCGGCCAGGAAGCCGACGCTGACCATACGCTCGGAGCGGACCAGTTGCAGCGTGCGGTCGTTCACTTGGGCTTCGAGGTCGCGGTAGGTGTCGCGCATCCGGCCGGTCATGGCGTTGAACTCGTCGGCGAGTTCCTGCAACTCGTCGCCCGAGTCGAGCACGATCGGGCGGTCGAAGTGGCCGTCGTGGACGGCGTGGACGCCGGCCTGGAGGACGCGGATCGGCGTGAAGACCCAGACGCGGAAGTAGAACAAGAGCGTGCCGACGAGCACGACCGCGAGCGCGGTGGCGAACCCCGACACGAGCAGGCTGCGGCGGTGGTCGGCCCGGCTGCGCGACGAGGCGTGCTGGACGTCGTCCACGAGGTTCGTGAACAGCTCCTCCGCGAGTCGGTCGCACTGGCGGTGGGCGGCGACGAAGCGGGGGTCATTCACGAGGCCGACGGAGGCGTCCTGGGCCGTCCGCGAGCCTTCGAGGGCGTCGCGCAGGGCGGCGAAACGCTTGGGCAGCTCGGCGAGCTGGGCGTAGTCGTGCAGCGAGCCGTCGGTGCCGGTCGGGTACTGGCCACGCAAGAGCACCAAATAGCTGTCGAGGGTCGCCTCGGCGGCGGCGATGCGGCCGCGCAAGCGTTCGTACTCGCCGTTGACCTCCGCGACGCCGGGGCCGGTGGCGGCGTCGGAGTCGCGGATGCGCTGGGTGTCGGCGCGGAGTTGCACGACCTGGCGCATCTCCTCGAGCTTGCGGTCGGTGACGCGCTGGGTCTCGAGGTACGACGACAGGCCGAAGAGCGCCCCGCCGAGGAGCAGCGCGACGCTCCCGGTGACGAGGGCGAGGCCGAGGCTCAGTTTGTGCCGTAGCCGCCAGGGACGGGCCACGGGTACCTCCTTGTGCAGCGTTCACGCGGCCGGGCGGACCCGGACCCTCCGGTCGGCGTCCCCTCCTCCGTGAGGGGGAAGTCGCCGGCGGAGCGGGGGGACTCTACCAGAAGTTTTTTCGCGGCGGGAGGGCAACTTTTACCGCCGGCGAGACTTTTTTACCGGCCCCACCCCAAAGCCCCCGGACGCGGCAATCTGACAGGTTGAGTGGCCGTTACGCTTCGCCAGGTCATGTCTTCTGTAGCTGGCCGCTGTGAGGCCGGTCTGACTTCCTGGGTCGCTGACTCCCGTGTGTG
>JANXTD010000078.1 GCA_025352585.1 Fimbriiglobus sp. | reverse complement strand
CCTGGGGCTGCTGTACGCCTTCCTGCCGTACCACCAGATCCGCGGCTACAGCCACTACTTCCTCTCGGCTTACTACCTCGTGCCGTTGGGCCTGGTGGTCGCCGTCAACCTGGCGCTCGGGCGGGTGAGGCTGCGCCGCGTGGGCTGGCCGGTCGTCGCGATGCTCGCCACGTCGTGCGCCGGGGCCTACTACGCCTTCTTCACGTGTACGTTGTTGGCCGCGGCGGGGCTGTACGGGGCGGCGCTGCGGCGGTCGTACAAGCCGCTGGCCTGGGGCGCGTTCCTGGTCGGCGTGGTGTTCGCCGGCGGGGTCGCCAACCACGCGCCGACTTACCTCGCCCACCACGACTCCGGCCGCAACAGCGTGCCGATCGAGCGGCAGCCCGAGGACGCCGAGACCTACGGCATGAAGCTGACCTACCTCGTGCTGCCGATCGTGAACCACCGCGTCACCGCGCTGGCCCGCTGGCGGAGCGCCCACGACTCGCTCAACCGCTCCAAGGACGAGTCGAACACCGCCAGCCTCGGGGCGGTCGGGGTCGCGGGCCTGGCGGTCGGCGCGGTCGCGGTCTTCTGGCCGCGCGGCCGCCGGCGGCGGGTCGCGCGGGCGGTCGCGGCGCTGATGGCGGCGTCGTTCCTGGTGGCCACGATCGGCGGGGTCGGGGCGCTGTTCAGCGACCTGGTCACCGCGGCGATCCGCGCGCAGGCCCGCATGTCGATCTTCCTGGCCTTCTTCGCGCTGTGGCTCACGCTCAACGCGCTCGACCGCAACGTGCCGCGGCGCTGGTACGCGCGCTGGCCGCTCTTCGCCGGCGTCACCGCCCTGGGGCTGCTCGACATGACGCCCGCGGACTGGGGCCGCACGTCGAGGCTCGAGGCCCGCGCCGAGGAGTACCAGCGCTACGCCGAGGACCGCGACTTCTACCAGGGCGTCGAGCGGACCCTGGGCGGCGGGACGGTCTTCCAGCTCCCTTACAACGACTACCCCGAGGGCACGATGCAGCGCGGCAGCGCGATGGGCTGCTACGACCACGCCCGCGGCTACCTGTTCACGGAGCGCACGCGCTGGTCCTTCGGCGCGATCAAGTACCGCGAGGTCGATTGCTGGCAGCGCGAGGTCTCCTCCGCGGAGGCCCCCGAGATGCTGCGCCGCATGGCCCTGCGCGGCTTCGACGGCCTGTGCGTCGATTGGCGGCCCTACTCCCCGGAGGCGGCCGCGGCGCTCGCCAAGGCGGTGCTGGCCGAGCTGCGCGAGGCCACCCCCGCGATCGCGCACGCCCGCGGCGAGCAGTCCTTCTACGACCTGCGGCCCTACCGCGAGCGCCTCAAGTCCGAACTCGGCGGCCGCTTCGGCGAGATGGCCCGCGACGAGGCCGAGGCGGTCCGGGTGCTCTGGTTCCACGGCTTCATCAGCTTCGAGCGGCTGGGCCACGAGGACTCGCACCGCTGGTGCGCCCGCCGCGGCGAGGCCTGGGTCGTCAACCCCTCCGACCGGACGCGGCGCGTGACGATGACGATGGTCGCCCGCACCGAATCGACGCTGCCGTCCACGCTCAGGATCTCGGGGCCGGTCTGGAGCGAGGAGGTGGCGATCGACTCCACCAGCCCGGCCCGCGCCGTGACGATCGACGTGCCGCCGGGCCGCCACGTCGTGCGGTTCGCGTGCGAGCCGACGGCCGACTGGATGCCGCGCGACGCCCGGCGGCACGTCTTCTTCCTCGCGCAGTTCGCCCTGACCGAGGGCCGCTGAACCCGCCTTGATTGCGCCGCCGGGGACGCTATGAGTGGCCGCGCGGCGCGGGCGGAGGGCGGGCGGCGGGGTCAGTGACAGTGGTGTGTCACTGGAAACCCGCCGGCCGGGTTGGGGTCACGCGGGTGAGGGCGCGGGGAAAGTTGGCGAATCCTTTTCGCGGCCCCTTGCGCAACTTGTCTTTCGCGCACCCTGCGTTAGTATTCGACTTTGAAGCACGGGCCGCAGACCCCTTGAACGGCGTCACCGGCAACGTCCCACCCGTTCGGCGGCGTCGCCGAGGGCCGGGACTCTGGCTTCCCCCGAGGTCACCTTCGTTATGTTCGAGTCCGACGCGCAGGACCCGCTCCCCATCGAACAGGCCGTCTCCGGCCCCGGCGGGTTCGACGACGAAGAGCCTCCGAGTCGCCCCCGCCGCCACGCCCTCTGGAAGGACGTGCCGCAAGAGCAGTGGGACGACTGGCGCTGGCAGACCCAGAACACCATCCGCAGTGTTAGGCAACTGCGCTCGCTGCTGCCGTTCACGTCCGAGGAGTTGGAGGCGATCGGCCGGCTCGAGGCCGACTTCAAGATCGCCATCCCTCCCTACTACTTCTCGCTCATCAACCCCGAAGACCCCGGCGACCCCATCCGGTTGCAGTCGGTCCCGTCGCCCCTCGAAGCCGAGTCCGGGTACGAACTCGAAGACCCGCTCGAGGAGGACAAGGACTCGCCGGTCCCCGGCCTGACGCACCGCTACCCCGACCGCTGCCTGCTCGTCACCACGCCCAACTGCACGATGTACTGCCGCTACTGCACCCGCAAGCGCGCGACCCTGACCCGCGGCGGCTGGGAGGGCGTCAGCGCCGACGACGAGCGCATGATCCAGTATGTCCGCGACACGCCGGCCATCCGCGACGTGATCGTCTCCGGCGGCGACCCGCTGACGTTGCCGCTGAACAAGCTCAAGTTCTACCTGAAGAACTTGAGTGAGATCGACCACGTGGACGTGATCCGCATCGGCACGCGGGTGCCGGTCACGCTTCCGCAACGCCTCTACGACCAGGAGCTTTTGGACACGCTCGCCGACGCCGAGAAGGTCTACATCCAGACGCACTTCAACCACCCGCGCGAGGTGACCCCCGAGGCGCACCGCGTCTGCAAGTCGCTGATCCGTCACGGCATGGTCATCAACAACCACTCCGTGCTGCTGAAGGGCGTCAACGACAGCCTCTCGACGATTCGCTCGCTGCTGCGGGGTCTGTTGCGCATCAAGGTGCGGCCGTACTACCTGTTCCACTGCGACCCGGTGACGGGTGCCGGCCACTTCCGCACGAGCATCTGGAAGGGCATGGAGATCATGGAGGGCCTGCGCGGGCACATGTCCGGCATCGCCATCCCGACCTACGTCGTCGATAGCCCGCACGGCGGCGGCAAGATCCCGCTGATGCCCAACTACCTCGTGAGCATGTCCGACGACGCGGCGATCCTTCGCAACTACGAGGGGATGCTGGTCCGCTACCAGGCCGAGGACTCGACCCCGGCCGCGGCGACGCCGACCAAGACGCGCGGCGTGAGTGGGCTGTTGCAGGGCGACAAGACGGCGCTGATCCCCGAGGGCAACGACCGCATGGTGCGCCGCAAGAAGATTCGCCTCGCGGAGCAGGCGAGCGGCTGCGGCGGCGACGCCCCGGACGACGAGCGGCGGTCGGTGATCCCCCTGCCGATGATGACGCCGGGCGTCAAGTCGGCGCAGTAAGTCCCAACGCTTGGCGAGCCGGAAGCGTCAGCGCCCGGAGTTCTCCAC
>JANXTD010000073.1 GCA_025352585.1 Fimbriiglobus sp. | reverse complement strand
CATTCTGTGGGCGAAGTGGTACGCCCCGCTGCGCTGGTCGCGCTACGCCGTCGCCGCGGTCGTCGTGGTCGAATGTTGCGTCGCGTTCGCCGGCGGCATCTCACCCCTCGCGGCGCTGGCGGTCGTGGCCCAAGTCGTCGCGGCGCTCTTGCTGGCGAACACGCTGGGCCTGTGGCTGAGCGTGACCTGCCGCACGGCGACCCGCGCCGTCGCCTGGGCGCTGCTCACGCTGCTAACCCTGAGTGTGGCCCCGCTGTTCGTCCCTGGTGGGGCGGCCGCGTACAGCCCGGCGGCGGGCGTGTGGCTGGCCCACGAGTCGCCGTCGGCCACGCCGGTCGCGCTGCAACTGCTCGCCGCCGGGGTGCTGGGGTGGTCGGCCGTGCGGCGCTTCGAGCAGTACGGGAAGTGACCGGCTCGCCACGTTACAGCGGCGCGGGCAGGTCGCGGCGGGTGAACACCACCAGCGCGAAGGCGTAGCCGGCCAGTCCCGCGCCGAAGAGCACCGCCAGCACCGGCACCTCGAACAGCGGGCGGCCCGGCGTGAAGGCCTCGCCGTAATCGACCAGCCACTCGTTCTTCAGCCAAATCTTCTGCGGCTGGTAATAAAAGAAGACCGTGAACGGCCGAGCGAACGCCGCGGTCTCCCAGAGTTGGCCGATGACGTTGACCGTGAACATCCCCACGCCGGCGAGCGTGGCCACGCCGAGCGATCGCCAGCGGTTGCGGCCGACCGACGACACGGCGATCGCCAGCCCGCTCGTGGCGAACAGCAGCGCCGCCAGGTTCACCAGTGCCAAGCCCTGCCGCTCCGCCGAGACGGCCAGCGTCGGCGGGCCGGCCTTGACGAACGCCTGGAACGCCGGCGGCAACTTGCCCAAGGCGGAGTAATCGACGACGAACGGGCCGACGAGGTACAGCCCGAGTTGCGTGCCGGCGTAGATCGTCAGGCACAACGCGGGGATCACCAGGCAATCGACGAGGAAGTGCGCCAGGATCAGCCGGTTGCGCGGCACCGGCTGCGACAGCAGCAACTCCATCGTGCCGCGGTCGAGTTCCCCGGCGACCGCCCCGCCGGAGCGCCCCACGGCCCACAGGCAGCCGAGGATGATGACGACCGGGTGCAAGAGCGCCACGGCCAGGAAATCGTTCGGCTTGTCGAACTGGATTTCGGCCCCGCCCATGACCGCCTGCGAGACCTTGCCCGGCCCCTTGAACAGGATCTCCTCGAACGCCTCCTTGGGGATGCCCTGGACTTCCCGCAGGGCGTTGAAGAACGGGGCGATCTCGGTGGTGACCCGCTGGCACACCTTGACCCAGAAGGCCGAGAAGCCGAACAGGATCACCGCGACGGCGAGCAGCCCGCCGCGCACGTCTTTGAGCAACTTGGCGACCAGCGTCAACGTCATGAGGGCTCTCCGGGGTTGGCGTCATTGTAGAACGGCGGCGGGGCCGGGGGGAAACGGGGAAAGGCTCACCGCCCCGGCGGCCGGCGGACGATAGGGGAGTGGTACCCGTCGCGGAGGTTTGCCGATGCTGTCGCGCCGCTCGTTCGCCGTGCAAGCCGCCGCGCTGGCCCTCGGGGCCAAACTCGCCGCGCCGGCCGCCGCGCAAGCGCCGAAGCCGGCCGCGAAGCCGCTCGCGGTGCCGATCGACCCCCCCGCGGCGTTCCTCGACGCGCTCGACCCCAAGTACCGCGACGCGGTGCGCTCAGTGCTGCGCTCCCCGACGCTCACCGCCAAGTCGGCCGAGGAGTCGTTCTTCGCCCAGCCCGCCCTCTACGACTGGTTCCTCGACCACCCCGACCGCGCCTCGCTCGCCTGGCGGCGGCTCGACGTGCCGTGCGCCGAAGTCCTCGACCAGGGCAACGGCGCGTTCGGCTACAAGGACGAGTTGGGCACCGAGGTGAGTTGGCGGTCGGTGGCGCGGTTCGCCGACGGCGTCGTCTGGTACGCGACCGGCAAGGTGAAGCCGGCGGCTCTGTTGCCGGTGGTGCCGGTGAAGGCCGTGGCGATCCTGAAGTGCCCGCGGAAGCCGGCCGGCGTCAGCGGCGAGTCGGCGAGTTTCGAGGCGAGTACGACGGTGTCGATCCAGACCGACAGTAAGGCGGCGTCGGCGCTGCTGCGCATCGTCGGCCCGGCGGCCCCGCGCATGGCGGAGCAGGGGGCCGAGCAACTGCTGCTGTTCTTCTCCGGCCCGAGCCGCTACCTCTTCGACCACCCCGACGAGGCCGCAAAGCTGCTCGCCCCGGCGAAGCGGTGAGCGCGACGACCCGCTGACTCACACCGCCCGGCGGGTCGCCGGGGTCGTCGGGGCGGGCTTGGGCGTGCCGAACGCCTTGAAGCCGACGTACAGCGCGTAGAGCAGCACCAGCGTCGCGACCGCCGTGGCGAGCGCCAGCCCCATCACGACCATCACGGCCTGCACGTTGCGCCGCGCCGCCGGCTTCCCCTTGCGGGCGTCCACCGCGTGGACCGGCGGGGCGACCGCCGGGGCCGGCCGACTCGCGCGGGGCGCGACGACCGGCACCGGCACGACAACCGCCTCCGGCAGCGACTCGACCGCCGCCGCGCGGGGGGCGACCGTCGGCACCGGCTTCGGCAGGGGCGGCGGTTGCGGCTCGTCCCAGTTGAGGTCGATCGGCTTGGGCGGGTCGCCGGGGGGGTGCGTCGCCGGCGTCGTGGCGAAGCTCTCGAAGTCGAGCGTCAGGTCGATCGGGGTCTGCGGCTTCGCGTCGTCCGGCATGGCGTTCTCGGGGGGTGCGTTCTCGGAGTGGTGCTCTCGGCATTCTACCAGATGCGGCCGGGGGGTGGCGATTAGCGGCGGCCCTTCCACAGCGGCGCGAGCCTGCCCATCTCGAAGCTGCCGCCCGCGGCCAACTGCCGCGCCAAGAACGCCGCCGCCTTGTCGCCGGGGATGGCGAAGTTGATCGGCGTGCCCTCAATGCCGGACACGACCACGCCGATGACCTCGCCGCGCGTGTTCGCCACCGGCCCCCCGGAGTTGCCGCGCGTCATGCCGTCGGCGACCTGCACCATCTCGACGACGCCCTTCTCCTTGCGCAAGCTCGACACGGTGGTCTTGTTGACGGAGATGTTCAGCCCGAGCTTCTCGCCGAGCGGGAAGCCGTAGATCACGACTTCCTGCGTCTCGACGAGGTCGGCGGTGCGGCCGAAGGTCAGCGGCGCGGGCAGCGGGGCCCCGGCGTTGTCGCCGCCGTTGACCCAGATCAGGGCCAGGTCGTCCTCGACACTGACCCCCACGACGCGGGCGTTGTAGGTCTTCTGGTCGCCCTCGCCGCTGTGGACGACGACCTCGACGCGGCTGGGCGGCTTCACGTCCTTGGGGCCGAAGCCTAAAACGTGGGCGTTGGTGACGACGTACCCAGCCGGCCCGGCGAAGAAGCCGCTGCCCGACGCCACGCTGGTGCGGTTCTGCGTGCGGATGTACGTCGTCGACCCTTTGACCCGCTGGATCGCCCGCGCCGGCGTGTCGGCGGGCAGCGTCGGCGCGACCTTCGCCAGCGCCGACGCGTCGACCGGCGCGAGCGGCCCCGCCGCCGCCGGAGCCGCCGGCGCGTCGGGCGTGGCGCTCAACGGCTGCGCAGGCGACTCGGCTTTCGCCGCCACCGGCGCGGACGGGCTGTCGCCCCCGCGCTTGAGGGCGACGGCGGCGACCGCGAACAGCCCCAAAAGCACCAGCGCGGCGACGCCGCCGAGGACGTAGACCTTCGGCGAGGTCCGCGGCTCCTCCTCGACTTCCGCCGGCCGGCGTCGCCGCGGGGCCGGCTCGTCCGGGGCGTAGCGGGCGACCGGGGCGGCCGGCCGCGCGACCGGCAAGGCGACGGCGACCGGCACGGCGACCCGCAAGACCGGCCGCGCGGGCGCGGCGACCGGCAGGGCGGGCGCGGGCGGGGCGGGGGCGGCGAACACGTTGGCGCAACTGCCGCAGCGGACCGGCTTGCCGGCGCGGTCGGCGGGGCAGTCGAAGCGCGCCCGGCAGGCGGGGCAGCCGATCTCGAACGAGGCCATGTCGTCTCCAGGGCGCGAAGCGCGTGCGGCCATCGTAACCGCGGGCGGCCCACCGGCACAAGCAAAACGGCGCGGGATTCCGCGACGGCCTAGAATGTCGGCGTCGGCCGCTCCGCTGACCACCCGAGGCTTTGTCATGCGCCCCGAAGAACTCGTCGAACTCCTTCGGGTGCGGCCGTTCGGGCCGCTGAGGCTTTTCCTCACCGACGGCAAGACCTACGACGTCAGCCACCCGGAACAGGTCATCGTGTCGCGCGGCCGGGTCGATGTCGGCCGCGGGGTCAGCCCGGACGGGGTCGTCGAGCGCGTGGACCACATCGCCCTCCTCCACATCGTCCGCGTCGAAGTGTTGCCGCCCGTGACGGCGGGGTCGGGGCCGGACCAAGTTAACGGCAGCCACTAACGTCACGCCGGCCGCCAGTCCGTTCGGGCGACGGCCTCACCGCCGCCGCGCCGGGATCACATCGACGTAGGGCATCGCGTCTTGCAACTGCTGAATCTTCGCCAGCAGCATCCGCGAGTTCGTCAGGTCGAGGGTCTGCAGGTGGCCCTTCATCGCCTCGAAAACCGCGGCGCTCTTGCCCGTGGTCGGGGTGCTCGCCAGGTTCAGCGTGGCCAGCTTGTCGAGGGCGGGGAACTCCTTGATCGGCGCGTCGCCCACCTGGGTGCCGCTCAGGTTGAGCTGGGACAGGCTCCGCATCGCCGCCAGCTTCGCCGCCCCCTCGCCGACGGCGGTGCGGCTCAGGTCGAGGGACTGCACCCGCGTGAGTCTGCCCGCGAGGACCGCCACGCCGGGGTCGCCGAACTTGGTGCCCGCCAGGTCGAGGCGTCTCAGGTCGGCGAAGGTGGCGAGGGACTTCGCGCCCGCCGACGTGACGGCGGTGCCCGCCAGGCTCAGCGAGGTCAGCTTCGTCAGCCCGGCGAGCGTCGCCAGGCCCGCGTCGGTCACCTTGGTGGTGCCCAGGTCGAGGTGCGTCAGCCCCTTCAGACCCGCGAGTTCCTTCACGCCGGCGTCGCCGACGGCCGTCGCGTTCAGGTCGAGCGACGTGAGCTTCGCCAACTTGGCGAGGTGCTTCAGTCCGGCGTCGGTCACCGCGGTGCGCGACAGCGTGAGCGTCGCCAGGTTCGGGCAGTCCGCCAGGTGGGCCAGCGCCGGCGAGGTCACCCGCGTGTCGCTCAGGTTCAGCGAGTTAAGCGCCGGCGACCCGGCGAAGCAGGTCAGGCCCGCGTTGGTCAGGAGCCGGTTCCCGCTCAGGTCCGCGTCGGAGAGCGTCGGCAGTTTCGGCACCCCGCCGAGGCCGGCGTCGGTCAGCGCGGCGAACCTCACGCTCAGCGAGGTCAGCGCGGACAGGCCGCCCAGCCCCTTGAGGCCGACGCCCGTCACGCGGGTCTTGTCGAGGGTCAGGCGGCGCAGCTTGCCGAGCTTCCCGAGGTGCGCCAGGCCGCCGTCGCCGACGGTCGTCTCCGAGAGGTCCAGAACCTCCAGGTTCGCCAACTCGCCGACCGACTTGAGGTCGGCGTCCGCGACTTTGCTCCGGCCGAGGCTCAGAACCTTCAAGCCCTTCAGCGTGCCGACGGCCTTGAAGCCCTCCGCCGAGAGCGACGTGCCGTAGACGCTCAACGCGTTCAGGCCCTTGAGCGCCGCCAGGTCCTTCAGCCCGGTGCCGGTCACCTTGCCCGGCCCGAGATTGAGGTCGGTCAAGCCGGCGCAAACTCCCAGCGACTTGAGGCCGGCGTCGGTCACGGCGGTGCCGTCGAGGGAGACCGTGCCGAGGTACTTGAGCGCGGCGAGGGGCTTCGCCAGGGCCGCCAGCCCGGCGTCGGTCAGCTTGGGCGAGGCGAAGTGGACGCCGACGACCGGCAGGTTGGTGTTGCCCTCCCGGCGGATCACTTCGGCGCGGTTCATCGCTCGCGCCGGGGGCGGCAACACGCCGGGCCGCTCCTCCTGGGGGTAGTCCCGGTCGAGCCTCCCGCCCGCCTTCTCGACGGCCGCCGCCGCCGCGTCGTCCTCGCGGTAAGTCTCCCCCTGCCCCGACGCCGCCCCCGCCAGCGCCAAGGCGGCCACGACAATTCCGACGACGCGCTGACGCATGGCGAAACACTCCGACGGGACGAGAAGTGCCACCGAGTTTATCGCGGACGCTGTCAAAAGCAACGGGCCATTCGGGCGACGCCGCCTCAGTCCGCCCGCAGCAACTCGACCGACCCCGCGAAGCGCTTCCAGCCGGCCGCCGCGTCGAAGCCCGGCGACTTCGCCAGCTCGTCGGCGTCGAGGCTCCGCACCAGCAGGACCAACTTGCCGGCGCGGGCGAACGCCAGGACCGTCCACTCGGTGCCGTCGTAACCGCGGCAGCGCCAGCCGACGTACTCCTGCGCGCCGACCGTCTCGAACGCCGGCGCGGTGATCGGGTCGGGCCGCAGACTGGCGAGCAGTTTGGGCAACGTCGCGGGCGTCAGCGAAACGTCCGGCGACGGCAACGCCAGTACGCGGTACCGCGCCGGCCCCTCCGCCCCCGACTCCTCGACGCCCACCACGCCCCCCGGCAGGTCCACGAGCCGGGTCCGCCGCTCGCCCGGCAGGCTGACGCGCAGCCGCAACCCGGCCGGTTCGGACGGCCCCCAGTCGCGCCGCCAGTCGGCAGGCCCGCGGTCCGGCGTCTCCAACTCGATCGGCGCGGCGACCCGCGGCGTCGACGGCCGGGGCTTGGGGGCGGGGCAGGTGCGGTTCGTCGGCGGCGCGGCGGCCACCGCGGCCGGGGCCGGCGACTCCGCCGGCGGCAGCGCCGCGACCGCTACCGGGGCGAGTACCCGCCAGACGACGTGGCCCGTGAACCCCAGCGCCGCGAGTAGCGCCGCCACGAACAGGACGCCGACCCGCCAGGCCGCGCCGTGGGACGGCCGCGCGGGCGGTTCGACGCCCAAGACGGCGGCCCGCCGGGTGCCCTCGGCCGGCGCGGCGACCACGGCCCCGCAGGCGGGGCAGGCGAACGCGCCGTCGGGCACCTCGGCCAGTTCCCCGCACGACGGGCAGCGGCGGAAGCGCGTCACCGGGCCGCCTCCAGCGCCGCGACCCGCGCCTCCAGCGCCGCCAGCCGCGCCTCGAGTGCCCCGCCGGCCGGCGGACTCGCCTCGGGCCGGTGGGCCGCGGCGGCCGCCAGCTCGTCGGCCGCGTGGAAGCCGTGCGTCACGACCGCCCCGCGGGTGCCGGCCCCCGAGACGTAGACGACCAGCTTGCGCTCCGCCAGCGTCTTGAGCAGCCCCCGCAACTCGTCGAGGTCGGCGATCTCTTCCATGCGGCTGGCCCGGCCGCGCAGGTCGCCCTCGCTCTGCGGCCCGCGCAGCAGGAGTTCCGCCATCACCGCCATCTCGACCTTGGTGACGCGCCAGAGTTCGTAGAGTTGGTGCCGCCAGCGGTCGGCGCGGCTGCCGGTCATCTTGACGACGACGCCCTTCTTCTGCAGCGCGTCCAGGGTCTCCTCGACCGCGTCGTCGTCGAGGTCGTAGACCGGCTCGCGGTTCGACTTCTGGTTGCACCCGACGACGATGCTGTTGAGGGTCATCGGGTAGGCGTCGGCCGTCTTCGAGGTCTTCTGCTTCTCGATGAGCACCCCGAGCACGCGCCGCTCGTGGGGCGGGATCGGCTGCCAGTTCGCCACGTCGTCCATCGGGAAACCTCACTGTTGACGCGCGAAAAATACCGAAAGCATTTTGCCGCGGAGACGCAGAGGCGCGGAGAAAACGAAACCAGATCTTGTGTCTTGGTCTTCTCCG
>JANXTD010000055.1 GCA_025352585.1 Fimbriiglobus sp. | reverse complement strand
TCGAACTCGGGGTAAAGCTGCGGGTCGGGCGTGGTGAAGTCGAGCTTCTTCATGTCGAGCCACTCGTCCAGGAAGTGCTCGATGAACCGCTCGGAGCGCGGGTCGCCCAACAGCCGGTCGAGTTGGGCCTTCAAGACGGCCGGCTCGCGCAGCGTGCCGTTGGCGGCCAGGGCACGCAGGGCCGCGTCGGGCATCGAGTTCCAGGCGAGGTACGAGAGGCGGGAGGCCAGGGCGAACGCCGACTTGCCCGGCGCGTCACGCCCCTCCCCTTCGAAGCCGACGAAGAGGAAGTCGGGCGAGCAGAGGATCGTCTGGTAGCCCGCGAGCAGCGCCTCTTCGAGCGACTGCCCCCGCGCCCACTGTGACTCCACGATGGTGACGTAAGGCTCGATGTCGGCCCGCGTCACGGGGCGGCGGAACGCGCGGTCGGCGAAGTTCAGCAGCAGTGCCACGGCGTCCGGCCCGAGTGCCGTCACGGCCCCGGCCTTGGGCTTCTCGTTGCGTTGAGCGACCGGGGCGCTGCCGAAGAGTTGGCTGCGGCTCTCGGGCAGCGTCTGGTTGGCCAGCGGCCCTTCGACCTCGAACCAGTCGTAGGCGATGGCCGGCCCCTCGTAACTGCGCACGCCGTCCTGGCTACCGTAGTTAGCCGCCCCGCTAGGCGGCAGCGTCATCTCGTGAAACGAGATCCGCTCGCCGGGGTTGAGCCAAACCTTGAACTCGTGGGTCTTGGGCTTCAAGGACACGGCGTCGAAGTAGCCGATCGGCGTCCCCTTGACCGACACGCGGACGACGTGGATCGCCTCGGCGTCGCCGTAAAACCCCGTATTTTCTCGGCCGATCAGTTCCACGGTCTCCTTGACCGGTGTCGCCGACCACTTCTTTGTCGTTTCGTCTTGCGTGTACGGCGCGCCGTACACGACGAAGCGGCGGATGTCCTTGCGAACCGCCGGCTCAGCCTTGGTCCGCGACCAGCGTAAGCCCCACAGCGAAAAGCGGACGGTGTACCACCCGGACACCGGCACGTTCCACCGGTCAATCTGCAACCCGTTCGAGTGGCCGGCCGAGGCCACGCCGCTCAGCATGGCCACCGACTCCGCCGGGCCGTCGAAGGTCGCGCCGCGGTAAGAGTTGCCGGGGTCGTCCTTGGGGTTGCCGACGATATGGTTCTTCAACCCCGGAGCGAGGTCCCGCCCGTTCATCGGCACCCCGCCGTGGGTGGCGATGGCACCGCGTGCGGAGTCCTGTTTCGCGGCCGCCTCGCGCCAGACCTTCGACTTGAAGGCCTCGGAGGGCGCGGCGACGGCTTGCCGCAGGGCGAAGTCCGCGGCCTTGAGGTACTTCGCCATGTGAATCGGCGAGAGGTCGAGCGCCCCGGCCACCTTGTCGAACCCGAACTGCTGGCCGTCCTCCGGCAGCGTCTCTTTGACGCGGAGGCCCGGCAACCCCAGGAGGTCGCGCAGCGTCGTCTCGTACTCGACCCGGTTCATCCGCCGGACCGACGCCACACCCCGAGCCGACTCCGCCTGGGCCAAGGGCTTCTTCAAGGACGCCAGGAAAAGTTTGCGATCCGCCTCCGGCAGCTTCCCGAACTCCTTCGGCGGCATCTCCCCAGTCTCGACACGGTCGTAGGCCCGCAGCCACTGCCGGTAAACGTCGCCCTTGGTCAGGTCCGAGGACAGTAGGTCCAGCCGCAACGCCCCCTTGTCCGCATCCTCACCGTGACAGCTCAGACATTGGCGCGTGACCACCCCACGGACATCCTTCAATTCGTCAGCCTGAGAGTATGCCGGCGCGGCAACGACGAACCCCAACGCGAGGAGAAAAGCGATCGGGTTGCCAGGCTGCATGAGAAATGCCATAGACCAAGGCCCTGTGTCCGAGGAGAGGAGAGGTTGTGTTGACCGTTCCGAAATCGGGCCGGGCCAGCGGGTGGAAGCCGGATTCGCACAGGGCTTGTCGGTGGGTGTCACTCGTCTCGGCGTAAACTCGGAACACTCGCGTCGCAAAACTGAGAAAAAGCCTTGAAGCGCGGATGACACGGGCGCGTTGGCCTGCCGAACACGGGCACCGCCAGTTAGCAGACGAGTGCCGCAGGTAAAAAGTTTCCCGTCCTGTGGCGATTACGCAGTCATCGGCTACCCAGCAGGTGGTCGAGGACATACGCAGTTGTTGCATTGTAAGGAGTATCCACGGGGTCGGCGAGCAAGGCCCGGAGTGACGTGGGTTTGCCAATTGCCGGTGCGTTTCTTGGCGCAGCGACGGTCTGCCTCGCATCCGCCGGCCAGTTTCCCTCGGTCGGACTCGACACCGCTCTCCCGGTGCCTGCCGTTCGTAGGGACGATCGGTCAGCGGACCCAACGGATCGGGCCGCCGCCGAAGACCTTGTAGCCGGCCCAGTCGAACGGGTGCGGGTGCGGCCCGCGCAGGAGGTCGAGCTGCGCCAGGCGCACCGCGTCGTCGCGGCGGCCGCGCCCCAGGTGGTGCAGGAACCGCGCGGCGAAGTGCCGGCCGACGTCGTCGGCGATCGGCCACAGGGCGGCCAGCACCCCGCCGGCCCCGGCCCGCGTCAGCGCCTCGGGCAGACTCAGGATGTGCCGGCCGGGCAGGGCGAAGCTGTCGGCCCCCCAGCAGTTCGACAGCGTGACGTGCTCCACCCCGCTCAGGTCGGCGGCCAACACGTCGCGCAGCGTCAGCGTGGCCGCCCGGGCGGCCCGATCGACGAGGACCAGGCCGGAGCGGTCGGGGCGGTCCGGCTCGAACAGGCCGTGCCCGGCGAAGTGGACGTACCCGGCGCGCCCCCAAGAGGCCAGCACCTCCGCCGGGTCGGCCGACACGCCCGGCGGGTTGACGGCGACGCCGCGCCGCCGCAGCCACTTCGCGACCTCGCGCCGCTCCGCGCGGGTCTGCGGCAGCGGCGGCACGCCGGCGGGGAACTCGGGCGTCGGCGGCGCGCCGTGCGGCACCGCCACGACGGCCGCGGCGCGCACCTGGCCCGCCCGCCGACGGCGCGGCAAGGCGTCGGCGCGGTACGAGAGCGCGAACCGCTCGACCAGCAACCCCCCGCCGAGTGGCAGCGCGGCGAAGGGGAAGCCGTGCAGCGCGTCGTCGGCCACCAGGACGAGCCGCCGCACCCGCGCCGGCAGGTCGGCCAGCAGACCGTCGAGGCCCAGCGCCGCGGCCAACTCGGCGGCCGCCGTGGCGGGGTCGGCGTCGGCCGGGTCGGGGTCCTCGCCGCGGTACCAGCGGGCGACCGGCCGGTGCCAGCGGGCGACCCAGTAACGCGCCTGGTTCAGCGTCAGCGGCACCCGCCGGACCGCGCCGCCGCCGCCGCGGGTCAGTCGGACGACCCCGGTGAACTCCGGCAGCACCTGGAAGACCAGCACCGCCTCGTCGGCCCCGACCGCCAGGTCCGGCCGCCCGCGCGTGCCGGCCCCGGCCAACTCCGCCCGGACGCTGTCGAGGGCCGCCAGGTGGCCGTCGATCCGGTGCCGCAGCCGGCGGCGCGCGGGCCACCCGCGGAGCCAGCCGGCCCCGGCGAGCGCCTCCGACTCCGCTTCGAGATCGACGAGCCGCCCGGCCTGCCCGCGCTGGGCGTCGTCCCACTTGTCGAGCCGCCAGACCGCCCGCTCGACCGGCGGCAGCGTCCCGGCCAACTCTTCCGTCAAGCCGCTCAGCCGGGCCGCCAGCACGCCCGCGTCCAGGGCGTCCGCGCGGGCGGCGCACCACCACATTACCCGCACGGCGTCGCGCAGCTCCGGCCGCAGCCCGGCGGCTTCGAGGTGCGGGGCGAGCGCGGCGAAGCGCCGGCCGGCGGACTCGCGGTCCCCGGCGGCGTACGACACCAGCCCGGTTAGCGCTTCGAGCCGCAGCCGGACCAGCAGCGAGTCGGCCGGGGCGAAGGTGCGCCGCAACTCGGCGAACAGGCCGTCGGCCTCGGCCACTCGCCCCCGCGCCAGCCGCCAGCGCACGGCCAGGCAGCGGTCGTCGAAGAACGCCAGGTAGTCCGTTGCCGCCGGCAGCCGCAGCGGGTCCGGGCCTGGCGGCGCGTCGGCGGCGTCCGGCTCGCGGCCCCACAGCCGGGCAACCGGCGGGCCGGCGCGGTCGGCCAGGTGCGACGCCCCGCGGTCGGCGGCCAACTCCCGCACCCAGGCGGCCCGCGCGAGCAGCGCCGGCTCCTGCGACAGCCCCTCGGCCTCGGTCAAGGCGTCCTCGGCGGCGAGTACCTGGTTGAGCGCCACCAGCGCCCGGCCGCGGTCCACGGCGGCGGCCGCGGCGGCCTCCCGGAACCCCCCGGCGCGGCAGGCGTCGGCGACATCTTTGAGGTGTCGCAGGCCGTCGCCGTAGTGGCCCGTCAGTAGGGCGATTTGCGCCAGGCGGGTGCAGCGCTCGACGTGCCAGCCGGGGTGCCGGGCCGGGTCGATCCGCGCGGCCAGCGCCGCCAAAACCGCCCCGGCCGCCGGCAGGTCGCCGTAGCCGATCAGCGCCGCCGCCTGGCCGAGACTCAGCCGCACCCCGGCGGCGGCGGCCAGCGCCGGGGCGTCCGGGGCGACGGCGTGGCGCTCCCCGGCGGCGAACGCGGCCGCGGCGTGGCGGAAGAAGCCGTGCCCCGCCAGCCAGCCGCCGGCCGCCAGGTAGAGCCGCGCGAACAGCACCGGCCGGTCGGCGGGCGTCCGCGCCGCCCAGCGTACGCCCGCCTCCCACGCCGGGTACGCCGTCGGCTCGGCGGGCAGGTCGGTCAGCGGGCCGGTGCGCGCCTCGAGCGACTCCAGCGCCGCCCGCGCGGCCGGCAGGTCGGGGGCCGCGACGAGGGCGTCGGCGAGTTTGAGCGTGAAGTAGTCGGCCAGCGCCGGGCGGTCGCGGTTGTGCTCGGCCAGGCCGGCGAGCAGGTGGGCCGTCGCGGCGTGCCGGCCCAGCATCCCGGCGAGGTCGGCCAGCCGCTCGACGGCGACCTGGTCGCCCAACCCCAACCGGACGCCCGCGGCCAGGCGGCTGGCCAGGGCCGCGGCGTAGGAGTCGGCCGCCGCGGGGAAGTCGCCGGCGTCGTCGAGCCGCTCGGCGTCGGCGTAATCCGGCGGGTCGGCGGTCACCGGGCCACCAGCACGAACACGCGGCCCGCCGGCTTCGGGGCCAAGGTGACCGCGTTGCCGACCACCGCCCCCAGCGCGTCGCCGTCCCGGAATCCGAACAGCTTCCGGATCGTCCGCCGGAGTTGCTCGTCCTCCGACTCGTCGTCGTCCGGCTCGTCGTCGCCCCCGCCGGAGCCGCCGCCCGCGGTCGCCGCGCCGGTGGCGGAGTGGGTGAGGTGGAACGGCCGCGACGGCAACACTTCGCCGTGCGCGCGGAAGGTGTGACCGCCGCGAGCGCCGGCCCCGGTCAACTTACCGACCTCGATCACGCCGGGTCGCGTGGCGAGGACGGCGTCGGCGTTGTGGAACTCGTGCATCGTCGCCCTCCCGCTGGACACGGCTTCGGACATGACCGTACGACCCGGCCCCGCCCCGCCGTCCGACACCCCGAGTTTCAGGGCGTCGTCCACGTACACCGTCTCCTTGCCATTGAGTAAGGCTTCGGCCCCGGCCTTCGAGCGCTCGACTTCGGCGGTGGCCAAGGCGGCGTGCAGTTCGACCTTGTCGCCCACGGCCTCTGCCTTGACCGCCGCCGTCGTTTTGCCGGAGGCGACCAGGTCGCGGGCGTGGGCGACTCGCGCTTGGCCCACGGCCGTCGCACGCTCGGGGGCCGTCAGCCGCCTCCCGGTGAGTTGCCGGTTGACCTCGTCCAGGAACTTGCCCATCGCGCTCGGCTTGCCGGGGGCCGTCGCCAACTCGGCCGTGAGCCGCTCGGCCGCCGGGTTGGAGCGCCCGGCCGCGAACTCGGCCAGCCCGCGTCGCAACTCGGCCTCCGGCAGCTTCCGGCCGGCGACGACTTCGACCGTGCGGAGCGCCTCTGTCGCCTCCGGGAGCTTTCCGCCGGCGAGCAGCCGGTCGGCGTCGGCGAGTCCCCGCGTCACCCGGTCGGCGCGGGCCGCCGCGAACCCTTCCGGGCTGGCCGCGAGCTTCTGGGCGGCGGCCTCGCGGTTGCCGGACGCCAGCAACTCGACGGCGGGGTGCTGCGGGCCGGCCGCCGGCACCTCGATGACCCCGTTCACCGGCCGACCGCCCTTGCCGAGGGCGTCAAGCCGCATCGGGTCGCCCTGCATTGAGGCCGGCAAGTCCTTGACCAGGACGTCAACGTATCGGCCGTCGAACACCCCAGGGATTTTGTCCGCCCCGTGGTGCAGGGTGACTGGCGTCCCGGTCGGCGGCTTGCCACCAGGCACCAGCGTCGGGGGGCCGCGGACCGGCGGCAGCCCGGCCGGCCCGCCGGGCGTCGCGGCCGCCCCGAGGTCGAGGCGGATCGACTCGCCTCGCGCGCCCCCGCCGAGGACCGCCCCCGGCTCGACGACCGCCACTTGCAGCGACTTGGCCCCAGGCGTCTCGGCGGCGACGCGGGCGGCCACCCCCTCCGGCACGGTGGCCGTCGGGGTGCGCTCCACGGCGTACCTCACCCACTGGTCCGACCCGGCGAGTTTCGCCGTGACCGATCCGTCCGCGTGAGCAATGACGTGCTCGACCTGCGGGTGTTCGGCGAGCGTCCGGGCGATTGGCTGTCGCGCCGCCGAAGCCTCCCGGCCGACGGACAGTGCGGCGTCCAACCCGCGGCTCTCGGCCCCGACGCGGAAGCCGTTGGCGGTACGCGAGACAGTGAAGTCGGCCAGCGGCAACTCGCCCGCGGCGGTGCGGACGCGCAGCCCGCCGCCGGCCTCGAGTGTGGTGGCGCGACTGAACTCGCGAACCGGGCTGAGTTGGGCGTGGGCGGCCTGTTGCGGCAGGCCGACTTTCGGGGCGGCGAGGCTGCGGGCGACCTGGGGCGAGGCCGCCATCGGGAACGTGTGTTCGGCCCCGCGGAGCGTCGTCAGTGAGTTCGGCCCGAGCTTCCCGGCGTCAATTCCGCGGCCGAGGATACCGGCCTCGCGGGCGGCAGTCTCGCGCAGCACCGGCATCTTGGCGAAGTCCAGCGGCCGCCCGCCGCTCACCCCGCCGGACACTTGCCAAATCTCGTCCGTGCCGCCGTAGTCGGCGAAGTCGCGCGAAAACAGTAGGGGCATGGCCTCCGTGGGGCAGCCGAGGTGGCCGGGCGGGTGAAAGCCGACCCGCTTCCAGTCCTGAAACTTCAACTCGGGGTGCCGCGCGGCCCACTCCGGGAACCGCGAGTTGCGATCGACGGTCACGCCGGCGAGGCTGCGGAGGGCGTCCATCTGCTTGGTGTGGGTGAGCCAGGCGAGAACCTGACTCCACTTGATGTACTCGTTGAGACGCTCGTACTCCGGCTCGTGGCGGGCGACCTCCTCGAAGTGGTCGTTCCACCAGCCGATGGTGTGGACCGACGCCTGGATGGGCGGCACCTCCTTGTCCTTCGTGAGTTCGCTCGACGAGGCGGCGAAGATGCGCGTCGAGGTGCGGGCGAACAGCAGGGCCGGGGCGTCGGTCAGGACGAACGCCCTGTCGTCCTTGCCGAACCAGAGGCGGGTGCCGCCAGTCTCCCTGGTTTGTTGCTCGTAGATGGGGGCATTCCCGCCGTCGGGGTTACTCGGGAACCCCGGCACGCCACGCTTGGGGGAACCGAAATCGACGCTCTGCCAGAGCTTGGCGACCAAGTCGGTGTAGAAAAGCACCATGCCGATTTCGGTGCCCTGGAGGTCGCCGTCGTATCGGGCCGCCTGGTACTGGAACCGCTTGCGGGACGCGGACTCCAGCACCTGGGCGTAAACTTGGGAGGCCAGGTCGTCCGACTTCGCGAGTTCGGCCTTCAGAATCAGGAACGGTCGCTCGTCACGTCGCCCGAGTCCGGCCGCGACGCCACCCCGCTGACGCTTGAGGGTCGTCACCAACCTGGCCACGCCGTCCTCGCCTCCCGTCGGCTTCTCGATCGTCTCGGCCGACTCGGAGGCGAACCACTTCGCCAGCCCCGCGTAGTCGTAGGCCGGGTCGAGTGAGAAGCCGGTCCCGTCCTTCAGCCCGCCCGCCGCCTCGTCGGACATTTTGGCCGTGAGTTCTTTGATTGCGACTTGAAGCTCCGCTTCGTACTGAGCCTTCTTGGTCGCGACGCGGCCAGACGCCCCGAGCATGCCGGGAAGGTCCGATCCCGGCTCCCACGGGCGCTGCCTCGGGGCGACGGGGCGATCAAACAGGTCGCGCGCCTCGGCCGGAACCCGACCCCGCCCGCCAACGAAGCGGGGCCGCTGCGCCGGCACGTCGTCGTCGTCTTGACCGCTCTTGATCCTCTGAATCGCCGCCTGGAATTTCCGGTTCGCCTCGGCGTTCAACTCCCGCTGGGCCTCCTCGTACCGCTTCTCGAAGTCCGCGTAAGTGTCGGTCAACTTCTTCTGCGCCTGCCAGACGGCGGCCACGTCCTCGGTCCGCAGGCCGCGGTAGGCCCGGCCGAACGTCCGACGGCCCCCGAGTTCGAGCCACCCGCCGCCCGACGGGGCCAACTTGGCGAAGGTCAGGTCCGGCGCGGCCGCCAGGAACGCGGTCAACTCGCCCGGCGTGCGGACGGTCGCCTCGTGGTACCCGGCCGCCTCGGTGAACAGGCTCGCCCCGCTGACGGGGTCGCGGCGCGTCAGGTAGGCCGGCTCCGACCCGGACGGCAGGGCGTAGTCGAAGACTTCCAGCGTCGCCGGGACGCCGCCGAGCGTCTTGCGGTACTCGTCGGCGACGTGCGCCAGGCGGTCGGCGCGGTCGGCGGCCGGGGCGTCGGCGGGGATCAGGGCGAGCACGACGCCGCCGCCGAGGTGGCAGGCGCGGGTGACGCCGTACTCGAACTGCGCCACCTCGCGCTGGTAGCCGTGGCGGGTCGGCGGCAGGTCGAACGTCGCCCGGTTGAACTCGTCGGCCGTCAGCCCGGCGGTGCCGACGGCGGTCAGCAGCAGCCAGTCGCGGACCTGGTCGGTGCGCTCGCGGGGGCTGAGGCGGCTGCTGGTGGCCGAGTCCATCGCCACCTCGACCGGCACCCGCACGCCCACCGGGAACGCGGCGAACCGCGCCTCGGCCGCCGGGGCAGTGGCCGCCGGGGACGCCTGGGGGTGCGGCATCTCGGGCACCGGCGCGGGCAGCGACGACCAGACGAAGACGGCGCACGCGACCGCAGCCAGGGTCAACGCCGTCAGCCGAAATAGGGTCCGCATCGGGCTTCCTCCAGGGTGGCTTCAGTTCGCCGGGGCGAACTCGTACAGGGTGCGGATCAGGGCCAAGTCGTCGGGCGACGGGGCCGGGTTGACGGCGAAGGCCCAGTCGGCGGCCGTCGCGCGGGCGGCCATGCCGAGTTTGGCCGTGCGGGGGTCGCCGCCGGCCGCTTGCGCGAGGCGGAAGAACTCGACGGCCGCCGACACCGCCGCCCGCGAATCGCGGCCGCGAGACGCCTCGAACCGGCGCACGGCGTCGTCGCGGTCGGCCCGGCGGTCGGCCTCCGCGACGGCGGCCTCGGCCAGCGCAACCCCGGCGTCCCGCGCGGCCTCGACCGCCGGGTCGGTGGTCGGCGGTCGGCGGCGGAAGTCGGCGACGGCGGCGTGGACGGCGGCGCGATCGCCCCCGGCGGCGACGGCCCGCACCCGCTCGTAGGCGGCGGACCGCGCGGCGTCGGCGGCCTCTCGAAGGGTCGCGACGAGGGCGACGACCAGGCAGGCCGCCACGGCGACGACCAGTGCCAACTTCTCCGGGACGCCGCGGGCGGTGAGCAGCCAAACTTCGGTCGGCGGCTGCTCCGCGAGCGTCTGTCGCATCCCCGGCGACACCGGTTGCCGCGGCGCGTCGGGGGCAAGGGGCGCGTCGTCGGCCGGCACTTCGGGCGGGTCGTCGGGCGGCAGCGCCGACGGCTCGGCCAGCCAGGCGACATCCGAGTCGGGCAGTTCCGCATCGGCCGGCCGGTGGAATACGGCGAACAGGTGGTCCGGGGTCACGTCCGTCAGTCGGGCCGCGTCCGCCGGGTGCTCGGCCAGCACCGTGACCCACCCCGCGACCACCGCGGCGTCCGACGTGGGCTTACGCTCGATCAGGCGGTCGGTGAGGCGGTCGAAGGCGTTGACGGACTCCTCGTCGGCGGCCGGCGGCAACCCGGCCCGCCGCCAGAAGGACAGCCTCTTCGCCCGGACGACCTGGGCGCGAATCGCCGCCGGCTCGCGGGACTTCAGGAACCGGTCGCGCGGCCCCACCCCCGCCGACGCCTGGGCCTTCATCTCCAGGCCGGCGGCGTTCAGCTCACTCGACGACCGGTACTTGACCAGTTGGGTGATGTCGCTCAGGAGTCGCCCGGCCGCC
>JANXTD010000239.1 GCA_025352585.1 Fimbriiglobus sp. | reverse complement strand
CAGCCCGGCGTCGAGGGCGTGCAGGGTGGCGAAGTTGCGCAGCGCGTGCCGCCCGACCGACTGCAGGAAAGCGACGCCGCTACTCTCCAGGCGCTTGAAGAGGTTGGTGCGGCAGAAGCCCATGAGCCGCGCCCCGGCCCGCGACAGGTCCTTGAGGACGTGGACCTCGGCGGCCGTCGGCGGGTCGGCCGGCAACTCGCGGACGTAGTTGGCCAGCCCGTAGCGCGGCAGCGTCAGCGCGTTGATGGCGTCCACGACCGCCGGGGCGAACAGCCGGGCGTACTGGTCGGCCGGGTCGGCCCGGTCGATGGCGAACCCGAGCGTCTTGGGCACGCGCACGGGGAAGGTCGAGCGCCGGCCGTCGGGGAAGGTCAGGTACTTGCGACCGGTGACCGGGTCGGTCGCGGCGTAGTGCGTCTGGATGAAGCCGCGCGTCCGCCGGACCATGTAGAGGCGCATGAGTTCGCGCCAGTCGTCGGCGTGCGTGCTCTTGTCGAACGCCGCGAGCGTGCGGACGCCGCACTGGTGCCGCCGCTGGAACTCGGTGACGCCGATCGCCCGCAGCAGGTTCTCCGGCCGGACGCCGATGTCCTCGTCGTCGCCCAGGAAGAGCCTTAACTGGCTCGACAGGTCGGCGTACGACTTGTTGTAGGGCGTCGCCGAAAGGAGCATCACCTTGCTGTCGTTGGCCTCGACGTAGGCGCGAATGGCCTGGTAGCGCTTACCCTCCCGGTTGCGCAAGTTGTGGCTCTCGTCGAGGATCACGAGCCGGAAGCGGCGCAAGTTCGGCAGCCGCTTGATGACCTGGCTGGTGGACATCACCAGGGCGTGGAGGCCGTACTTGACGCGGTAGCCCTCCCACATCGCCACGAGGTTCTTGGGGCACAAAATCAGCGTGTCGGAGCCGTAGTCGTCCTCGAAGATACGGGCGACGGCGGTGGCCATGAGCGTCTTGCCGAGTCCGACCACGTCGCCGAGGAGTACCCCGCCGCGCTTGGTGAGGTGGTGCGCCGCGTTCTTCACGGCCGCCTCCTGGAAGCCGAACAGCGTGTTCGCGAAGTCCTTGGGGATGCGGAAGGTGTTCAGCCCGGCCAGCGCCTCTTGCGACAGGTGGAAGGCCATCTTGAGGTAGATGTGGTACAACGGGATCGGCACCGACCGCGCCCAACTCGCGTCGATGATCTGCTACAACTCCTTCGATATGTCGATGTACTACTTGTCGCACCCGCGCGCCTCGGACCACGCGGCGAGCTTCCGGCAGGCGTCGTGATCGACCACGTCGATGTTCAGCTCGGCCTGCTTCTCCAGGCCCGACGCGGTGAGGTTGCTACTGCCGAAGTAGCCGACGACCGGGGCGACGGGGTCCGGGCGGAAGAGCAGGTAGAGCTTGGCGTGCAGCGGGTGCCGTAGGTGCACCTTGACGGCGACCTTTCCCGGCGGCGAGTTGCGCCGAGAGCCGCCGCAGGGCCAGCTCGTCGGCGTTGGTGGGCGCGCCGATCAACAGTTGCTCGCGGAACTCCTCGGCGAGCTGACGCCGGAGCCGGACCGCCGTGCCGTTGTCGATGCCGTCGTCGGCGGGGGGGATGCGGAGGTCGCGGCGCAAGTCGTCGTGCGGCAGCCGCTGCATGCCGGCGAGCATCCGCACGCGGTGGCCCGGCCCCCCGGCGTAGCCCTCGACGGCGTCGGCGAGCTTCCGCCAGCCGCGCAGGTTGAAGTAGTCGCCGCAGAAGTCGGCCCGGTCAGAGACCGCCAACATCTCACGCAGCGCCGGCAAAAGGACTTGGTCGATGTTGTCGAAGATGCGCGGCACGGCCAAGCCCTCGGGTACGGGGGTCAAACCGCTGTTCTAGTCGGCGACCGTTCCCTGGGCGGCGTTCGCCGAATTGTGCGCGGTGTCGAGGGGGTTGGCCGCAGCTACGCCGGTGTGACACGCGGTGCCCGACGCCGACGGGCCTACCCCGCCCGAGTCGGACGGCGCTCCGACCGATGAGGTGGCCTCGTCGGACTTTTCCGTGCGTCATTTCCCCGCCCTCCGGGCAAGTCTGTTGGTGCCGGCCCGTTAATCCGCCGGTCCCAGCCCCCTCGACTGACCGCGCCGCGGAGGTCGGCC
>JANXTD010000028.1 GCA_025352585.1 Fimbriiglobus sp. | reverse complement strand
CTCTGTTGAAGCGACACCCCATCAAGGACAGCATCCGGGGAAAGATGATTCGCTGCCTGATGAATACACAGTTCCTCGACGAAGTCCTGGCTTTACAAGGCGATTAATGTGCGCTGGCCGTGCTTCACCCCCAAGGAACAGGAGCCTTATGACCGTGCCGTTGCAGCACCTGACCCTGACCCGGCCGCTGGCCGCGATCGACCTCGAGTCGACCGGCGTCGATGTCGCGCGGGACCGGATCGTCGAGGTCGCCGTCGTCAAGTTCTTCCCGGGCGGGCCGATCGAAGTCTACCGCCGGCTCGTCAACCCCGGCGTGCCGATCCCCGCCGCCGCGACCTCCGTCCACGGCGTCGCCGACGCCGACGTGGCCGCCGCGCCGGCCTTCCCCAGCATCGCCCTGGAACTCCGCCGCTTCCTGGGGGGCTGCGACCTGGCCGGCTTCGGCGTCGCGTCGTTCGACCTGCCGCTGCTGGCCGCCGAGTTCGCCCGGGCCGGCGTCCGCTTCGCCGTCGCGGGGCGGGGCGTCCTCGACGCCCTGGACCTCTACCGGCGCTTCGAGCCGCGCGACCTCGCCCACGCCGTGCGGCTCTACCTCGGCCGCGACCACGATGGCGCCCACGCCGCCCTCGCCGACGCCCTCGCAGCCGTCGAGGTCCTGGACCGCCAAGTCGGCCGCTACGGCCTGCCCGCCGGGGTCGAGGGCCTGCACGCCGCGCTGGTCGAGGTGGACGTGGGCCGCCGCTTCCGCCGGGACGCCGGCGGCCACGTCGCCTTCGGCTTCGGCAAGCACCTCGGCCGCCGCCTGGCCGACGTGGCCCGCACCGACGCCGGCTACCTGCGCTGGATGCTCGGCCAGTCGTTCCTCGACGACGCTCAAGCCCTCGTCCGGCGGGCGCTCGCCGGGCCGACTGTCGGCGAGGCCGCCCCGCCCCAGGGCTGAGCCGCGGAAGCCGAGACCCGACCGCCACGCCCGAGGAAGGCCAATCGACCTGGGTGACGGCCGACGGGGGCACCGACCGCCGGCGGCGTGCTCGACTTCGCCGCCGGGGAGTCGATTCTCGCGGCTCGCGATCAGGGCGGATGTCGTGCCCGTTAGACGCCCTCTGAACACCCTGCATCCCGTTGGCCGCGCTGGCGTCGGCGCCGACGGCCGCGACGACGTGGCGGCCCCCCCAAAGAACGCCCGAACCTGCGTCAAAATAACTGCCGAGCGAGTTACCGCTCGACGCGCCGGCCTCGCCGAACCCAGACCTGGGGTCGGCGTCACCGGTGACATTTCTGCCCCACGCCCTCGACCGCCCCGGACGATTCCGAGGCGGTCGCGTCGTCCCCAGGAGACCCCAAGCATGTTGACCGCCCCAGCGACCCCGCCCGCCATCGTTTGCGCCCTCGACGACTTCCATTACCAGTTCGTCCGGATGTTGCCCGCCGTCACTGCCCGCGCCGCGGCCGCCTTCCGCGGCGTGCGGTGCCCGCACGACCGCGACGACGCCGTCGCCGAGGTCGTCGCCCGCGCCTGGGCCGCCTACGCGAAGTCCCCCGCGACGGGCGACGGCGACGCCGAGGTCCTCGTCGCCGAAGCCGTCGCCGACGTCCGCCGCGAGTTCCTGGCCTGCCCCGCCCGCTGACCCAAAGGCCCTGCCCGTGAGCGACCCCGTCGCCCTCGACGACTCCCGGCTCGCGCCCCCGATCCCCGCCGACCCCGACCCCCTTTCTGGAGACCGTCCGCATGAAGCCGACCCCGACCGACGCCGCCCCCGTCCAGGCCAAGTTCGCCGCCGCCCGCGCCGAGCTCGCCGCCGCCCTCATCGAGCGCGACATTGAGGTCGACCTCGCCCTGACCGCGCTGGTGGCCGGCGAGCACCTGCTGCTCGTCTCCCCGCCCGGCTGCGCCAAGAGCCTGCTCCTGGACTCCCTGCTCGCCTGGACCGGCGGCACCAAGTTCAGCGTCCTGCTCACCAAGTTCAGCGTGCCCGAGGAGCTGTTCGGCCCGGTGTCCCTGGCCGGGCTGCGCGAGGACCGGTACGTCCGCGTCACGGCCGGCAAGCTGCCCGAGGCCGACGTGGCGTTCGTGGACGAGGTGTTCAAGGCGTCCAGCGCGATTTTGAACACGCTCCTGCGGCTGCTCAACGAGCGGACGTTCGACGACGGGTCGGGGACTGCCCGGGCCGTGCCGTTGCGGCTGTGCGTGGCCGCGTCGAACGAGTGGCCGGGGGCGGCCGACGGCGGGGGCAAGGAGCTGGCCGCCGTGTTCGACCGCTTCCTGTTCCGCAAGGCGGTCAAGCCCGTGG
>JANXTD010000238.1 GCA_025352585.1 Fimbriiglobus sp. | reverse complement strand
ACGCTCTACTGCCTGCTTGCCGGCCGGCCCCCGTTCGCCGGGGCCAGCGCCTACGCGGTGATCGACCTGCACCTCTTCGCCCAGGCGGAGCCGCTCGACCGGGTCCGGCCCGCGGTGCCGGCGGCGCTGGCGGCGGTCGTCGCCCGCATGATGGCCAAGGACCCGGCCAAGCGGTTCCAGACGGCCGGCGAACTGATCGCGACGTTGACGCAGTTCGGCCGCAGTCTGGACATCCCCGCCGACGCCCTGGCCGTCGATGCCGCGTCGGTGTCGTCGCTGGCGGTCGCGCAGTTGCCGCAGGCCCCGCGGCTGTCGCGGCCGGTGCTCGTCGGCGTCGTCGCGGCGCTGGCCGGGGTCGCGCTGGTCCTGTCGCTGGCCGGCTCGTCGTCCGCCCCAAGCCCGACGCCGCGGTTCGACCCGGAGCCGGCCCCGACGCCGTCGGTGGCGGTCGTGCCGCTGGTGTCGCCGCCGGTCGCGCCGTCGGTTGAGCCGACGACGGTCAACGCCGTGAACTTGGGGCAACTCGTCGCGGCGCTGGCCAACCCGCTGACGACCGAGATTCGGCTGGAGCCGGGGGTCCACTACGACTTCACGACCCTGCCCGCCGGGGTGAGCGCGGCCGGCAAGAGGCTACTGATCGAACCCCGCGCGGGGCCAGGAGGCAACCCGGTGTTGCGCGTCGCCGCGGTGGCGCTCGACCCGGCCAACCCCGCCGCGCCGCGGCCGATGTCGCTGACGTTCGCGCGGCCGGACCAGCTCACGATCCGCGGCGTGACCGTCGAGGTCGCCGACGGCCCGCCCGCGACCGACGCCGTCGATCCGGAGCGGCCCGGCGGGCTGGTGGTGATCGACGCCGGCCGCTTCGACCTCAGCGAGTGCCGCTTCGAGCCGGCGGGGCGCGACCTGTCGGCGACCGATGTCGTCGGGCTGACGGTCGCGGCGACGCCGGCCGCGGGGCCGACGGCGTTGGGCGTCAAGAACTGCTACTTCGGCCTGCGGCGGGCGGCGGCGGTGGCGCTGTGGGGCCGCGTCAAGGCCGACGTGAGCGAGTGCGCCTTCGCGCCGCACCCGGCCGGCTTCGCGCTGCACTCGTACCCGGACACCGCCGGCGAACTGGCGCTGCGGTCGTGTACGTTCCTGCTCGAAAAAGGCAGCGTCGCGGAGGTCGAGCCGGGCGGCCGCTGGCAGGTGAGCGCCGGCTACTGCCTGTTCGCCGCGCCGCCGCCCGACCCCGCCACGCCGCCGATGATGATGCCGACCGACATGCCGGAGCGCCGGCCGGCCGTCGTGCGCGTGCTAGCCGACCGGCCCGACGGCGTTTCGTTCCGCGGCCGGCCCGGCGAGCGCAACGGCTACTTCCACGTCGACCCGCTGGCCGTCGCCAACCGCGGCTTCACGCTCGAGGAGTCGCGGCTGGCCTGGACGCCGAACCCGGCGACCGACGCCGCGGCCGCCGACTTGCGCGTGTCGCCGTGGGCCGCCGACCCCGTGCCGCTGCTCAGTGGTGCGAAGCCGTGGGAGGCGTTCCGGCTCAGGACGACGCAGCCGCTGGTGCGCGTGCCCAAGTCGGACGTGCTGGTGCTCGGGGCCAAGGACTTGCCGCGGGCCGGGCTGAAGCTCTACGACCCGTGGCCGCCGGCGACGCAGGACGCGACCTTCGACCCGCACGTGCGCGTCGTGGACCTAGCCGCGGACGCCGACGCCGAGCTGCCGCGCAACGTCTACCGCACCGTCGCCGCAGCGGTCGCGGACGCCAAGACCGACGACGTGGTGCAAATCCGCCACGACGGCCCCCTCGAAGTCGCGCCGGCGACGCTCGACAACCCCCGCCTGCGGCTGACCGTGCGGCCCTTCCCCGGCTCGACGCCGATCCTCACCGCCCCGCGCGACGCCGCCGCGGCCGACGCGTGCCTGTTCCGGCTGACGCAGGGCCAGTTGACGCTCGACGGCCTGGACATCCGCCTGAAGTCGCGCGGCGGCAAGCCGGGCGACGCCCGCACCCTCGCCGCCGTGGCGGTCGCGGCCGGCCGCGAGTGCCTGCTCCGCAACTGCACGGTCACCCTCGACGAGCGCGAGGGCGGCGAGTACCTGGCGGCGGTGCTGCTGCTCGACGCCGGCGAACCCAAGCCGGGCGGCAACTCGGCCCCCGTGGTGCATTTCGAGCAGACGCTGGTGCGCGGCCGGGGCCGGGCGGTCCACGTCGCCGCGGCGCGGCCCTTCGAGTTGGCGATGCGCAACTGCGTCGTCGCGCTCGCGTGCCCGGCGGTCAGCGTCGAGCCGTCGGCCCGCGCGGCGGCCCCCGGCAACGCCGGCGCGGCGCACCTCCTTTTCGACCAAGTCACGGCGGTGCTGGGCGCGCCGCTGATCGAGTTCGCGTCGCGGCCCCGCCCGGACCGCTCCGCCGCCGGCCCGGCGACCTGGGTGCCGGCCGAGGTGAAGACCTCGCGCTGCCTGTTCACGCCGCTGGACGACGCGCCGGTGGTTCGCCTGGAGCCGGCCGACGCCGAGGGTCGGCTGGTGCGCTGGGAGTCGCAGCGGACCGACTGGTACGCCGGGTTCGCGACGGCCGGCCCGTGGCTGGAGTCGGGCGCAGAAGCCGGGTCGCCGCCGCTGAAGTCGCTCACGAGCGCCGCGTGGTTCGCGTTCACCGGCGACGTACCGGAGGCGTGCGTCGGCACGGTCCGCTTCCGCGACGCCCCGGTGTCAGTCCGCAAGCTGGCGGCCGTCGAGGCGGCGCAACTGATCGTCGAGGAGGTGGCCGTGCCGAACGCGACCCCGTCGGACGCCGGCGCGCAGTACGCCGCGATGGCCGCCCCGCCGAAGTAAAGGCGGGCGGGGTTTCGGTCTGCTGGAGCTGGCCTCTGGGAGGCCGGACTCGCCCTCCGGATAGGCGGGCGGCGTGGTACGGTGGCCAGGCGAGCCGGTGGGGCTAGGCTGACCCCGCGGTCAGGCTGGGGGCCGGGGGTGGGTTCCGTGTGAGCTGGCGCGGCCTGCCATCGAACCCGGAGTTCGGCATCGGAGGGCGCGTCGGATGGCGGAGGCGGACGCGAACCTGACCCCACGCGTGAAGGCCGTCGGCACCCACCTCGGGCTGGTCGGGCTGAGCTTCGTGGTGTCGATCATGGTACTGTCCGGGGTCGGGCTGATGCCCGGTGAGGCGATCGAATGCGGGGTGATTGGTATGCTCCTCATCCACGGTGCCGCGGCCGTCGGCGCGCTGTTCCCCCGCCGGGCCACCGCCGCCTCGTGCGTCGTCATCTTCTGCGTCCCCTTCCTGCCGGCGGGATGTGAAATGGGGTTCAGTGTGCGGCGGGCGTACCATAGGCGTTACGTGCTGCCGGCCGACCGGTTCCGAGACCACCTGGCCTCAGCGGTGCCGCCCAGCGTGACCAACCTGCGGTTCGTGCCGCTGTCCGAGTCCAAACTACCGGACCTGATGTTCCGGTTCGACATCGCCCCTGCGGACCTGGACGACATCCTCGCCGAGCGGGGTTTCAAGCGAGTGTCGCCGGGCGAGTTGCCTCGCCAGAATGACCTGTTCCGCGACCCCGGATACCTGCCGCTCGGCGGGGACGACCAGACCTTCCAGGGTCAAGACAAGTGGGGGACCGTCATGGTCATCAAGACCAACGGGACGCACACCCGCGCGATCTTTCGGAGGGGCTGACTGGGGTCGTTCAGCCCTCGCGGGTGCGAACAGGCGGGGTCCGGCCCGGTGCCGATCGTCAGCAGGATCGACAAGGCCAGCGTCAAATACTAGGCTACACGACGACCTCGGGAAGCCAGTACTGGAGTTGCCCATGACCGCTCGCGTCCCGCTTGTTGCCCTCGCCCTCGCCCTGGTCGCGGGGCTGTCCCCGGCCGCGATCCCGCCCCCCGGAGACGAGGTGTCGGCCGCGTACTACGCCGCCCTCGGCGACCTCCGCGCCGGCAAGGAACGGCGGGGGATCGCGGACCGCCTCGCGCCGGCCGTCGAGAAGCACCCGGCCAGCCCGTACCACACGCTCGCAGGCCCCCTCCTTGAGGACTTGGTCGGCTCGCCGGCCGGGGCAGCCAAGGCGGACCAGCCGCCCGAGACGCGGCTGGCCGACACGCGGGTTCCGTTCTACCTGCTGCGGCACGCCGAGAACTGGGGCGGGCCAGTCGCGGAGTTCGTCAAGAAGGAGCCGAAAGACCCGGTCGCGGAACTCGCCGCCGCGGACCGGGCGGTCATCGGCCGCCTCATCCCGAGGCTCACCGACCGCACCCCGACCCGGTGCAGCGGCGGAATGTTGATGAATTGGCGGGCCGCGCAACCCCGCGCGTGCGATGTCGCCCTCGCGTTGATCGAGTACCACGGGCGGTGCCAATTCCACGCCGACAGTATCAACGGCACGTCCCTGCACCAGTTGCCGGACGCCGATCGCGAGAAGGTCGTCGCCCGCGTGGCGGATTGGTGGGCGGCCGTGAAAGACAAGCCGGTCGCGGCCGGGGTGCGGGCGCAACTCCCGCACGCCCGGTCGTACCCGGAGACGGTGGCGATGGCGAAGGAGCTGGCCCGGCTCGGGGAGGGGCAGATGACGGACGACCGGGAGTTCGCCCTGAATGCCCTGCGGGGTATGGTCAAGCAGTATTCTCGCAGCCACGTCGGCGCGTACGCGGCGGAAGCCCTGGCCGAACTCGGCGACCTGTCCGCGGTTGACGTGTTCCACGACGTGTGCGAGTCGTGGCTCGGGCGGCCCGACGATAGCCACGACTTGAGCATCGCGATGTACCTGTGCCGGCACGGGAAGCGGCGGGAGTGGGAGTTGTTGCACGCAATTGCGAGCGAGGGCGTCGCGGCGAAGGGTCTGGGTGGCAGGGGGGTATTGGGGACCGTGGTGAGCAACCGGTGGGGGGCCAACGACCCGTTCGCCGTGCCGTTCCTGGCCCTGGCGCTCGGGCAGACGGAGATGACCGGCGGCCGGTACCTCGGAGGGAAGACGCTGCCGTTCTCGAACGCCGACGCGGCGTGCGAGAAGCTCCAGAAGCAGGTGGGCAAGGACTTCGGGTACGACCCCGCCGCCCCGGCCGCCGAGCGGTTGGCCGTTGTCGCCAAGGCCCGCGTGTGGTGGGACGCCGAGGGGAAAGTGAAATACACC
>JANXTD010000023.1 GCA_025352585.1 Fimbriiglobus sp. | reverse complement strand
CGAGTGGGGAAGGCAGCCCAGTGCGAGCGCTAAAACTTCCAGCAGGTCGCGCCCGCCATTTCAGGAAGTAAACAGCGGGCTTACGCCACGCCGCTCGCCTGGAATCGGGGCATCACGACGCGCTCGACGAAGGTCGTATCGACCGCGCCGGCGATGAACTCGGGCGTGTCGAAGAATTCGCGGTGCAGGGGGATCGTCGTGGCGATCCCCTCGACGACGAACTCGCGCAAGGCCCGCCGCATCGTCGCGAAGGCGTCGGCGCGGGTCGCGCGGTGGACGAGTAACTTCGCCACCATGCTGTCGTAGTTCGGCGGCACGCGGTAGCCGGCGACGACGTGGCTGTCGAGCCGCACGCCGGGGCCGCCGGCCGGCTCCCACTTCGTGATTGTCCCGGCGTTCGGCCGGAAGTCGTGGAAGGGGTCTTCGGCGTTGACCCGCACCTCGATCGCCGCCCCGCGCTGGACGATGTCGGCCTGGGTGTAACCCAATTCTTCGCCGGCGGCGATGCGAATCTGCTCTCGGATCAAGTCGATGCCGGTGACCAGTTCGGTGACCGGGTGCTCGACCTGGATGCGGGCGTTGACCTCGATGAAGTAAAAGCGGTGGTCGCGGTCCAGCAAGAACTCGCACGTGCCAGCACTGTAGTAGTTCGCGGCCTTGCAGAGGCGCACGGCGGCGGCGCAAATCGCGTCGCGGACTTCGACCGGCAGGTTCGGCGCGGGCGACTCCTCGACGAGCTTCTGGTGCCGCCGCTGGAGGCTACAGTCACGCTCGAAGAGGTGGACGACGTTGCCGTGCTTGTCGCCGAGAATTTGCACCTCAATGTGCCGCGGCCGGTCGAGGTATTTTTCGAGGTAGACGCTGCCGTCCTTGAACGCCGCCTCGGCTTCTTGCTGGGCCTGCGCGAAGCCGGTGACGAGGCCGGCGTCATCGTGCGCGACCCGCATGCCCCGGCCGCCGCCGCCGGCGACGGCTTTGATCAGCACCGGGTAGCCGACCTGCTTGGCGAAGACCAACGCCTCCTCGGGCGTCTTCAAAATGCCGTCGCTGCCGGGGACCGTCGGCACGTTGGCGAGCTTGGCGAGTTGCTTGGCCCGGTCCTTGTTGCCGACCTGCTCCATCGCCGCCTCGGGCGGGCCGATGAACTCGATCTTGCACTCCCGGCAAACATTGGCGAACTGCGCGTTCTCGCTCAGGAAGCCGTAGCCGGGGTGGATGGCGTCGGCCCCGGCCACCTCAGCCGCGGCGATGATCCGCTGCACCTTCAAATAACTCTCGGACGCCGGCGCGGGGCCGATGCAGATCGCCTTGTCGGCTAGCTTCAAATAGGGGGCGTCGCGGTCGGCCTCCGAGTAGACGCAGGCGACCTCGATGCCCAGATCGCGGCAGGCCCGGATCACGCGCAAGGCGATTTCGCCGCGGTTCGCCACGAGGACACGGTTGAACACTACGTTTCGTCCTTTGTGACTAGTTACTCGTGACTTGTGCTACGCAACTCGTTGGCCCGCCGATTGGGCGGAGCACAACGAACAACCAACGAACAGCGGGGGACAGTTAGGACGGATCGACGCGGAACAGGACGGTGCCGAAATCGACCGTGTCGCCGTTCTTGACGCAAACCTCGGCGACGGTGCCGCTACACTCGGCCTTAATCTCGTTGAAGATTTTCATCGCCTCGATCATGCAGATCGTGGTGTCCGGCTTGAGGACTTGGCCGACCTTCACGAAGTCGTCCTTGTCGGGCTTCGGCCGCGCGTAGTACGCGCCAACCATGACCGACTTGATGTCGTGCAGCTTCTTCGCCGGCGGCCCGGCGACGACGGCTGCGGCGGGCGGCGCGGCGGGGTGGTGAGTTGCGGCGTGGTGGACGGCCGGCATGTGGGCGACAGCGGGAACCATCGCGACGCCGCCTTTGCGGAGGCGGATGCGCTGGCCCTCGTCGCTCAGGGAAATCTCGGTCAGGTCGTGCTTCGCCATCAGGGCGATCAGGTACTCGACGGTTTGCACGTCGAACGGGTGGGGTTTGTCCTTCTTCGACTCGGTCGCCACGTCGGCCCCTTCTGCTCACGGAAACGCGTCCAGTCCCCAGGGCGGCCGGGGATCGAATTATCCTATCGCGCGCGGGTCGTGCGGCAGCGTGCTCAGGCGAATTGACCCGTCGCGGGTAATGAGAAAGTTGTCCTCGACCCGCACCCCGCCCCACTCGGGCAGGTAAACGCCCGGCTCCAGGGTGACGACCATGCCGGTGCGCAAGATGTCGTCGGAGTTCGCGCGGATGCTCGGGGCCTCGTGGACATCCAGGCCGATGCCGTGGCCCAGGCCGTGCGTGAAGAACTCGTCGAGCTTGAAGCCGGGGTGGTCGCGGAACTTGGCCGCCGCGAGAACCTTGCGCGCGGCCGCATCGATATCCTTGGCCGCCACGCCGTCGCGCAGCAGCTTGGCCGCCTCGTCCTGGGCCTTGACGACCACGGGGTAGACCTCGTCGAAGTTGAAGCCGGCGCGCTCGGGCTTGTTGCGCCGCGTCGGGACGGGGCCGAACGGCGACTTCATCGTCCGCGTCAGGTCGCTCTTGTAGCCGACATCCGCGCCCCAATCGACGAGCAGTTTACTGCCCTCGCCAAGCGTGCGGGCCGTCGGCGGGGCGTGCGGCAACGCCCCGCGGTCGCCCACGGCGACGATCGGCGGGAACGCCGTGCCGTCGGCCCCGCAGCGGCGCACGAACGCCTCCAGGGCGTCGGCCATGCCCTTCTCGCTGTCGCCCTTCTGCACCATCGCGCAGAACATGCCGAAGGCCCGCTCGGCGACCTTGACGGCCGCGCGAATCTGCAAGACCTCCGAAGAATCCTTGATCGCCCGCAGGGCCTCCACGGCGTCCGGGTGGCCGACGAACGTGATTTTGGGTGCGAGCCGTTGCAAGGCGAATTGCAGCGCCAGCGTCGCGTTCTCGGACTCCAGGGCGACCGACTTGGTGCCGAGTTTCACAAGAACCTCGGCCGTCGCCTCCGGCAGCCGCTGAGTGTGCGGCCGGATGACGACTTCGACATCCTGGACCTCCTCGGCGATCTGCCGTTCAAAGCGGGCATCGCTCACGAGCACGAAGTTTTTCGGCCCAACGGCCAGGTAACTCGAGTCGCCGGTAAACCCGGTGAGGTAGCGGACGTTGGCCGGCGTCGTGACGAGCAGGCCGTCGAACGACTCCTTCTTGAGGGTCTTGAGGAGGGCCGCGCGACG
>JANXTD010000021.1 GCA_025352585.1 Fimbriiglobus sp. | reverse complement strand
CTGACGCGGAGAACTCCGGGCGCTCACGCTTCCGGCTCGCCCGGCCACTCCCCGCGCAGCAACTCCCACAGCGAGTCGAGCGACTGCACGATCACCTTGGCGTCGGCCAGCACCGGCATGAAGTTGGTGTCGCCGGCCCAGCGCGGCACCGCGTGCCAGTGCAGGTGCCCCGGCAGCCCCGCCCCGGCGACGGCCCCGAGGTTCAGCCCGACGTTGAAGCCCTCCGCGTTCAGCCGGCGGCGCAGAATCGCGACCAACTTCGTGAGCGTCCCCTGCAAGTCGAGCGTCTCGGCGTCCGTCAGGTCGGCCAACTCCGCCTTGTGCGCGAGCGGGCTGACCAGCAGGTGGCCGTTGTTGTACGGGAAGCGGTTCAGCACCACGACCGAGTGCGCCGTCCGCCCCACCACGAGGTCTTCTCGATCCGTCGAGCCGTCGCCGGCCGCCGCACGGCACAGGAAACAAGCGTCGGCCGGGGCGCGGTCGGGCAGCTTGACGTAAGCCAGTCGCCACGGTGCCCAGAGCTGTTCCACGGTAAACTCCCCCCTCGACGTGTCGCGTGCCGGCATTGTAAGCCCCGCCCCGCCGTGAGCCTATCAATAGGTACGGGAGGTGCTACGGGTTGCGACACCCCAAACCCGACACCCGACACCCGACACCCGACACCCGACACCCGATTCCACGAGCGACCCCCCATGCCCGGACTCTTCGACGAATTCCGCCTCAAGGGCGTGACCCTGCGCAACCGCATCGCCGTCTCGCCGATGTGCCAGTACTCCGCGATCGACGGCATGCCGACCGACTGGCACTTTGTCCACTTGGGCGCACGCGCGGTCGGCGGGGCCGGCCTGGTCTGCGTCGAGGCGACCGGCGTCACCCCGGCCGGCCGCATCTCGCCCGGCTGCACCGGGATCTGGTCCGACGCCCACGGCCACGCCTTCGCCCGCATCACCAAGTTCGTCAAGGGCCAAGGCGCGGTGCCGGGCATCCAACTCGCGCACGCCGGCCGCAAGGCGAGCGCCCAGCGCCCCTGGGAAGGCGACGCCCACATCCCCCCGGAGCAAGGCGGCTGGGAAATCCTCGGGCCGTCGGCCGTGGCGTTCGGCGGCAACCTGCCGATCGTGCCCAGGGCGATGACCAAGGCAGACATCCACGCCACCAGCGTCGCCTTCGCCGACGCGGCCGAGCGGGCGCTGGAGGCCGGCTTCGAGTGGCTGGAACTGCACTTCGCCCACGGCTACCTCGCGCACAGTTTCTTCTCGCCGCTGTCGAACGTCCGCACCGACGAGTACGGCGGCAGTATGGTCAACCGCGCCCGCTTCCTCACGGAAACCCTGGCGGCCGTGCGCAAAGTCTGGCCGGACCACTTGCCGCTCACGGCACGCCTGTCGGTCGAAGACTACGCGCCGGGCGGCGTGACCCTCGACGACTCGATCGCGTTGGCGAAGCTCCTGAAGGCCGGCGGCCTCGACATGATCGACGTGAGCATGGGCTTCAACGTCCCCGACGTGTCCGGCATCCCCTGGGCACCGGGCTTCCTGGCCCCCGCGTCGGAGCGCCTGCGCCGCGAGGCCGGCATCCCCACGAGCGTCGGCTGGCTGATCCTCGAAGCCCAGCAGGCCGACGACATCGTCCGCCGCGAGCAAGCCGACTTCGTGATGCTGGCCCGCGAGATGTTGCGCGACCCCAACTGGCCGTACCACGCCGCGCTGGCCCTCAGCCGTGACAATCCGCAGAGCCTGTTGCCGGTGCAGTACGCGCGGGTGGCGCGTCGCTAACCGGGTCGAGGCTCCGCCGCAGGCGACTCTTGTTAGCCCGACGCGCGAGCGAGGGTCGAACGGTCGTCGATTGTGTGGGTGCCCGACGACCGTACCGACAACGACCCCAAGCCTTGGCAACGACCGGTCGACCCTCGCTCGCGCGTCGGGCTAACAAGAGTCGCCTGCGGCGGAGCAGAATTGGGCTTGCGTCAATCCGGCGACTTGTGCGTTAATCGCGGAATTGCCAAGGAGGGCACCGCCGATGACCACCCAGACTGCCACGCTCCCGTTCTCCCGCCCGGCCAACCCGGCCCGCGACTCCGCCCCTCGCGCCTTGCGCGACGTGGCCGTCGCCGCGCTGCCGCTGCTGCACCAGTTGCGCGACGCGCTCCGAGCGGCGCTCCGCTTCCGGGACCGCCGCCGGCTGCTGCTCGCGGCCGCGCCGGAGTCGCGCTGGGGCGTGCCGGCGCTGTTCTACTTCGACGCCCAACTGCAAGCCGACCTCGAACGCCGCCGGCCGGCCGAGAGTGACCGCGCCGCCGACCAGGCCGCCCGCCAGGACCCGGCCGGGGCCGCGGCGTGGCACGCGCTCGTGGACCTGCTCGACGACGCCCTGTGCGTGCTGACGAACTCCGCCGACGCCCGGCACGCGGCCCGCGCCATCGACGGCTTCGTCACCGTCACGCAGGCGATGCGCCACGAGCACCCCGGCGTCGGCCCGCTGCTGCACGTGATGAGCGTGACCGACGACGACACGGTGCGCGTCGTCCACCCGGCGGCCGGCGTCGGCGTGCGGCTGGTCGTGCGCGGCGTCGGCGACGTGGCCGAGTTGCACCGCCGGCTCGCCGAAGTGATCCCCGGCCCCCGCTGGCAGTTCTTACGCCCCGACGCCCTGCAAGCCGACGGCACCATGCCGCAAGGCCCGGCCGGGGCCGAGCACTGGCTGTGGGGCCACGAATCCTTGAGCGCGTTGCCGCGGATCGACGGCGACCGCACGGTGCTGATCGACTCGCCGGAACGGCCGGTCACCGAGACGCAGTCGCGCCGCCGGAACCCGGTCGTCGGCGAGCTGCGCGTGGTCGAGTCGATGGGCGTCGAGGCGGTCGATGCGTGGGTCGCCGCGTTGACCGGCCGCGCGCCGCAACGCCGGGCGACTCGGCGGGCGGCGTAGCGCGTCAAATGGCCCGCAGCGCCTCGATCGGCGGCATCCGCGCCGCGCGGCGCGCCGGCAGGAACGCCGCGGCGGTCGTCGCCACGACGGTGAACAGCACCGTCCCGGCCGGCAGCCACGCCGGGAAGACGAACACGGTACTCGCGTTCAACATGCCCTGGCTCTGCGTCGTCACGAGTTGGCTGACGAAGCGGTCGGCCGGCCACGAAATCGCGTAGGCCGCCAGCACCCCGAGCAGCCCGCCGAGCAGGCCGAGCAGCGTGCCCTCGAACAGGAAAATCCGCAGGACTTGCCCGCTCGTGGCACCCACGGCCTTCAAGATGCCGATCTCGCGCGTCCGCTCGACGACACTCGTGGCCAGCGTGTTGGTGATGCCGATGCCGGCGACGAACAGCGCGACCAGCGAGAAGAGGTTCAGCCCGCCGGCGATCATCGTCACCTCCATCCGCACCGAGTCGTACCACTGCAACGACGAGTACTGCTGGAAGCCGGCCGCCTCGACGGCGGTCACGACGGCCCGCAGGTCGCCGCCGGGCCGCACGGAGACCTCGGCGCGGTCGTAGCCGTGCGCCTTCCAGTTGGGCAGCCGCTCGACGAGCGCGGAGCCTTGCTCGAAGGGCAGTTGCACGCCGACGTGGCCGCCGTCGAACTTCAACTGCCGCTCCTCGTCGGCCTGCTCGGCTACGCTGAGGTCGCGGACCACGGCCGCGACGCGGAAGGTCGCCGTCGCCCTCACCGGGTCGGTCGGGACGCCCTTCGCCTTGGCCTGCTCGGCGAGCATGCGTTGAATCGCGGCGCGTTCGAGGGGGTGCAACTCCATGCCGTCGATCGCCTTAGGCAGTTGCAGCGTGACCTTGGCCATCAACTCGCCCTCGCTCGCCGAGAGGTTGCCGCCGACGAGCCGCAGAACCCCCGGCACGGTTTCGTAACTCGCCGGCCGGTCCTCGACGGTGACTTGCAGCGTCCGGCCGATGGCGGCGTCGAAGTGGGCGTCGGTCGTCAGCCCGAGCTTCAGCAGCAGCGGCTCGCCGAGCAGCACGCCGTCGCCGCCGTCGCCCTCGGGCAGAGCGCCCAGGACCACGCGCGGTTGCAGCCGGGCGCGGTCGTAGCGGCGGGTCGTCACGAAGGCCGACGCGCGGGGCGACCCGTCGCCGTCGAGGGCCAGCGTGCCGTCGGTGCCCAGCGACGCCCAGACGCCGAGCACCTCCGGGTGCGCGCCGAGTGCGTCGAGGTCGGCGGCGGTCAGCGGCTTCGGCGGCGTCCGCGGGTGGCTGTGCTGGAAGCTCCGCACGAGGCTACTGCGAAGTCGCTCGCGGCGCTCGCCGGTGACGCCGGGCGGGACGGCGACACTCTCCGGCGGGATGTCGGCCTCCGGGGTGACCGCGCCGCGGCTGGCGGGCAAGACGGTCACCTCCCAGAACGACGCCCGGCCCTCGAACTCGCGGTCGATCATCGCGCGGAGGCCCAGCCCCAGCGAGAGCGTAAACGCCAGCGAGGTCGCCCCGACGGCGACGCCGACGAGCGTCAGCAGAGTGCGGCCCTTCTGGCGCAGCAGCGCCCCGCCGACGAACCGCACGAGCTGCCCGAGACGCATCGAAACTCCTGTCGGTGGACGTGTCGCTACCGCCGGTTGATCGCGTCGCTGTGGTTCAGCACCGCCAGCGCCGCCACCGTCGCCGCGGCCAACGCCGGCTTGTCGGCGGTCACGCTCTTGGCGTCGCCCACGGCGAGGAGCTTGTCGGCGTCGGCGGGGGACTTCGCGTAGATCGCCGCCTGCTCGGCCAGCAGCGCCGCGAGGATCGCCGACTCCTTGGCCGTCGGGGCGCGGCTGGTCGCGGCGCGGAACAGCCAGGCGACGCGCGCCTCGGCCGGCTCTTTGAGCATCCGCCCGGCGAGGTGCCGCGCGGCCTCGACCATCTGCGGGTCGTTCAGCAGCGCCAGCGCTTGCAGCGGCGTACTCGTCGCTTGCCGGCGGGCGCTACAGGTGCTGCGGTCGGCGGCGTCGAAGACGGTCATCTGCGGGTGCGGGGCGGTGCGCTTCCAGACGGTGTACAGGCTGCGGCGGTGCAGGCCGTCGCCCTTCGACTGCGGGTAGCTCGCGTTCGCCTCGGCCCAGAACCCCGCCGGCTGGTACGGGTAGACCGACGGCCCGCCCACGGTTTCGACCAGTAACCCGGAGGTCGCCAACGCCTGGTCGCGCAACATCTCGGCGCTCAGCCGGCGGACGCTCGACCGCGCGAGCAGGTGGTTATTCGGGTCGGCGGCGACCATCGCCGGCGTCGGCCGCGACGACTGGCGGTAGGTGTGCGACAGGGCCATCAGGCGCAGCGTGCGTTGCACGTCCCAGCCGTGCTCGACGAAGTCGCGGGCCAGCCAGTCGAGCAGTTCGGGGTGCGTCGGCGGGGTGCCGGTGGTGCCGAAGTTGTCGCTCGTCTCGACGAGGCCGCGGCCGAACATCTGCTGCCACAGCCGGTTCACGGTCACGCGGGCCGTCAGCGGGTGGTCGGGCTGCGTCAGCCATTGTGCCAGGCCGAGGCGGTTGCGCGGACTCCCGGCGGGGAACGGCGGCAGAACCGCCGGCGTGTTCGCCGTCACGGCGTCGCCGGGGGAATCGTACGCCCCGCGCTTCAGCACGAACGCCGGCTTGGGCGTCGCCGTCTCGGCCATGACCATGAGGTCGGGCACGCCGCCGAGCAGGTTCGACAGCGCGGCGCGGGCCGTGCGCAGTTCGCCGCGGGCCTTCGTCACGCCGTCGTCGCGGCCTGCGAGCCAGGCGTCCACGTCGAGCGCCGTCGGATTGCCGGCGAGGGTGCGCACCTCACTCGGGGCCAGGGCGCGGGCGTAGACGGCGAAGTCATCGACGCTGCCGCCTTTCAACCCGGCGTCGCGGAAGCGGTGGCCGATCGCCAGGTCCGGCTCGCCGCCGTAGGTGGTGTCGCGCGTCAGGTTGTCGCGCACCATGTCGCACGCTTGCGGTTCGCCGTTGACGTAGAGGGTCACGCCGGCGGCGCGACTGCTGCCGTCGTAGCTCACCGCAAGGTGGACCCACGCGCCGGCGGGGATGGCGGCCTTCGTGCGGGCCTTCAGGGCGTTGCCGGGCCACATGTGGTACAGGCCGAAGGCGACGCGGCCGTCTTCGAGGAGCCAGTCGTAGCCGCGGCTGCCGGCGTCGATCGGGGCCTTGCTGTGGTGCGCGAC
>JANXTD010000003.1 GCA_025352585.1 Fimbriiglobus sp. | reverse complement strand
GCCGCCGGCCGAGCCTGGCCCCATGCTCATGCCCCCCGGCATCCCGCCCGGCCCGCCGCGGCCCCCAGCGCCGCCGGAGCCGCCGCCGAGCAACGTGTCGACGTACTGCGTGGCGATGTACTCGAACGCGGTCGGCGACGCCGGGTTGTCGCTGCTGCCGAGCGCCATGAGGAAGGCGTGGCTGATGCGCGGCTTCTTGGCGTCGCCCTCGCCCTCGGGGCCGAGCGGGTCGGCCGCCCCGGCGATCACCGACGCGACCCGCCGGGCCGGGTCGTTCTTCTGGGCGAACGCGCTGAACCGCTGGAAGTTGTAGAGCAGCGCCCGCTTGACGAAGTTGTTCTTGTCCTCGTGGTACGTGTAGCCGCGCAACTCGAAGACCCAGCCGCCGCCCTCGAGCGCCTTGGGCTTCTTCGGCTTGTTGGCCTCGCCCGGCTCGACCTCGCCCTCGAGCATGTCGTCGGCGATGTTCACGGCGAACCGCGTGCTGACGTACAGGTCGGCCGACTCGTAGAACGCCTTCAAGTCCGGCACGTAGCGGCAGTAGACCGTCTCGAGGTTGACCATCGCCAGGTACTGCGACTGGTCGTCGTCGAAGATCTTCTCCAGCGGGATGCCCGACGACAGCCGCTCGCGGTACTTCTCGAAGGCCCGTCGGCCGTTCTCGGTGTTCCAGAACGTGCTCTGGTCGAAGGTCTTGCCGTCGGCGAGCTTGATGCGCTCGCCGAGGTTGGTGTTGTTGACCTCCTGGCCGGTCTTGGGGTCGATGTAGCCGGGCCGCGGCAGCACGTCGGAGAGCACCTCCTGGAGCCGCACCCAGTTGAGCCGCTCGTCGTTGCCGACGACGATGGCCTTGATCTCGTTCTGCCCGGCATCAATGGCCGTCTTCTCCGACGCGAACTTGGCGTCCTGCGCCTTGGCCGTATCGATCGCCGACTTGCCGGTCGCCGTCGCCGCCGCGATGCTCTTGTCGCTCACCGCCGACAGTTGCGACCCCGAGCCGAGCGCGAACACCGCGACCCCGGCCAGGAACGCCGCCGCCGCCGCCGCGACCGCCGGCTTCTTGGCGCGGATCAGCCGGTCGACCCGCACGTCCGACGGCAGCAGGTTGGTCAGCAGCCGCGCCTGGCCGATGCCCTGGAGGGCCAGGCCGTAGGCGATCGGGAAGGTCAGCATGTTCTCGGCGAACGTCGGGTCGCCCAGCACCGAGTCGCCGGCGATGCGCTCGAACTTCGACGGCTTACGCACGTCGAGCGACAGCTTCTCGGCGAGGTACTTCTGCAAGCCGGGCAGCTTGAACGCGCTGCCGAGGCCGACCAGGTAGGCGACGTGGGCGTCGCGGTGGGTGTTGGTGAAGAAGCCCAGCGAGCGCTGCACCTCGCCGACGAACTCGGTCAGCACCGGCCGCAGCGCCCGCAGGATTTGCGCGAGGTCCGGTGACTTGGCGGCGTTGCGCTTCAGGTGCTCCGCCTTGGCGAACGTCAGCTTCATTTCCTTGGTGAGGGCGCGGGTGAAGTGGCTGCCGCCCAGCGGCACGGGGCGCTGCCAGATGACCTTGCCGCCGTCGGTGATGATGAGGTTCGAGCTGTCGGTGCCGATGTCGAGCACGACGACGCAGCGCTTCTTGCCGCGCGGCGTGTCGTCAATCGCCTCCTCGGCCGGCGGGGCGTCCGCGCCGCCCTTCTTCAGGAGTTCGTAAGTGGCGAAGTTGCAAAGTGCGAGCGGGGCCATCTGCACGTAATGGACCTCGCCGCCGGTGCCGAGGTAGTAGCCGAGGTGCTTCGAGATGATGTCACGCTTCATGGCGAACAGGCCGATCTCGGTCTCCATCGCGAAGCCGCCGATCGTCTCGCCGCCGCCGATCTTCTGGAAGTCCCAGACGACCTCCTCGAGGGGGAACGGGATCTGCTGCTTGGCCTCGAACTTGACGATGTCCGGGACCTTCTTCTCCTCGACCGGCGGCAACTTGACGAACCGCACCAGCCCGCTCTGGCCGGGGATGCTGATGGCGATTTCGTCCTTGCCGATGGGGTTGCGCGAGAAGAACTTCTCGAGCGCGTCGCGGGTCAGGGCCTCGGGGTCGGCGTCCGGCTGCGACAGGATCTTGGCGTGCTCGATGTAGTCGTAGCCGGTGGCCGTCGGCTTGCCGTCGATCATCTCCATGCGCAGGGCTTTGAGCGCGCACTGGCCGATGTCAATGCCCCAAACGCCGATGGGAATCGCCATGTCTAGGCCCTGCCGGGAGAGCCGACCGGCCGGCCTGGGGTGCCAGGGGCGCGAGTCGGGTTAGTCGTTGGAAGTATCCTACACGCCGGACGAGAGCCGACCGGCGTGGCGGCGCATTCGCCGCAAGTCGCCCACGGTAACACGCCCCGACGGGGCCTGTCAACCAACTCAACACCCCGCCCGGCCCGATTGTTGGCGCGAATCCGTCGCGACCGGCCCCGCCCCCGCGGGCATGGCGAATCGCGGCATTCCGGGCCGCGCCCTTCGCGTTTGGCACGCCGGTGGCTATCCATCGTCAGACAGGTTTCCCCGCGGGTTTGAGGGTGAGCGATGCAGGTCCGCCGTGTCTTGGCCGTGTTCGTTGCCGGGGTCGTCGCCTCGGGGCTTCTGGGCTGGTCGGCCCGCGCCGGCGACCCCCCGGCCCCCGCCGCCGCGCCGGCCGCGTCCGTCGAGGTCGAAGTCGTCCTGGCCGACGGGACCAAGGCCCGCGGCCGCCACGCGGCGAAGTCGCTGCGCGTCCGCACCGACTTCGGCGTCGTCGAGATCGACATCCCCAAGTTGAAGCAACTCGACCTCAGCCCGCCTGAGCCGCCGGAGCCGGGCGCGATGGCGAACGTCTTGCTCACCGACAAGTCGCACCTCACCGGCTTGGTCCTCGCCGACACGCTCGCCGTCGAGATGCCTGACGGCCAGACGGTCAGCGTCAAGCTCGCCGACGTGAGCCAGGTCAAGTTCCTGCACCCCAAGGACACGTCGCTCGTCGGCCTCGCCGTCGCGCTGCTCACGCTGACGGTCATGGAGATCGTCCTGGGCGTCGATAACGTCATCTTCCTGGCGATTCTGGCGGGTAAGTTGCCCGAGGAGCAGCGCCCCCGCGCCCGCAAGCTCGGCCTCGCCGCGGCGCTCGGCACCCGCCTGCTGTTGCTCTTCGGCCTCTCGACGCTGATGGGCCTGACGCGGCCGGTCTTCACGCTGCCGGCGCTGCCGTTCCTCGACACCCCCGAGGCCCGCGGCGTCTCGTGGCGCGACATCGTCTTGTTGGCCGGCGGGCTGTTCCTGATCGCCAAGAGCGTCTACGAGATGCACGAGAAGGTGGAGAACGCCAAGGCCGGCGCGGCACCGGTCTCGAAGAGTTCGTTCGCCAAGGTGATCGTGATGATCGCCCTCGTCGACATCGTCTTCTCGCTCGACTCGGTGATTACCGCCGTCGGCATGGTCGAGGACGTCTGGGTGATGGTGGCCGGCATGGTGCTGGCGATGCTCGTGATGCTCGGCTTCGCCGGCCCGATCAGCCGCTTCGTGGACAATCACCCGACGATCAAAATGTTGGCGTTAAGCTTCCTGGTGCTGATCGGCGTGTTACTGGTGGCCGAAGGCTTGGGCCAGCACATTAACAAGGGCTACATCTACTTCGCGATGGCCTTCGCCGTCGCGGTGGAACTGGTGAACATGAACCTGCGCGGGAAGCCGGAAGTCAAAACCGTTTAGCCGCAGAGACGCGGAGACGCGGAGAAAACCAAATTCAAGTTTTGGTTTTCTCCG
>JANXTD010000931.1 GCA_025352585.1 Fimbriiglobus sp. | reverse complement strand
CGAGCGGGGGACGACAGTCCTCCGAGGAGGCTCCCACGCGGTGTGAACTTTGTCGCCTCCGAGTACCTCGGTGGACTATCGTCCCCCGCTCGCCGGGGACCGCCTGCGGCGCGGCCGCCACAAAGGGGGGTTGTCAAGTGGCGAAAAGCCGTCATAATCACGCTTTGGTCCAACACACACCCGGTCGGGGTGCGAGGGTAACGCCGCACCCGCTGGCGTGAGAGTAGCCCCGAGAGGTTCGCATGTCCGAGATCGCCAAGCTGACGGTCCACGCCCGCACCACCACCGGCACCCGCGCCGCCAAGCGACTCCGCAAGGGCGGGATGATCCCGGCCGTCGTTTACGGCCACAAGGAGCCGGTCGTCCAGATCGCCATCGACGCCATCGAACTCAACCGCGCCATCCGCGTGCTGCACGCCCGCACCTTCCGCCTCGAAATCAACGGCAAGACCGACACCGTGCTCATCAAAGAGTTGCAGTGGGACCACCTCGGTAGCACGATGGTCCACGTCGATTTCGAGCGCCGCGACATGACCGAGAAGGTCAAGGTCGCCGTGCCGATCGAGCTGCGCAACAGCCCCAAGACGATGGGCGGCGGCGTCTTGGACCAGCCGCTGCACCGCATCAACGTCGAATGCCCCTTCGGCAACATCCCCGAGGCGGTCCGCATCGACATCCTCGGGCTGACGATCGGCCACCCCATCCACGTCCGCGAGTTGGTGCTGCCCGAGGGCGTCATCGCCCTGGACCCGCCGGAGATGGTCGTCGTCCAGATCAAGATGGCGGGCGCGGAGCCGGCCGAGGCGTCGGAAGCCGCCGAGGGGTCGGAGCCGGAAGTCGTGACGACCAAGAAGGCCAAGGACGACGCCGAGTAATCGCGGCAGCGGTTGGGGAGTCGGGGCGTGAAGATCATCGTCGGCCTCGGCAACCCCGGCGCGAAGTACGCCGGCACCCGCCACAACGTCGGCTTCGACGTGATCGACTACCTCGCCGCCGACCCCGGTTGCACTGCGACGCGGGCGAAGTTCCAATCGCTGGTCGCCGAGTTGAAAGTCGGCAGCGAGCCGGTGTTGCTGGTCAAGCCGCAGACCTTCATGAACCTGAGTGGCCGGGCCGTCCGCGAGATTTTCGACTTCTACAAGCTGACGGCCGCCGACGTGCTGGCGGTCAGCGACGACTTCAACTTGCCGCTAGGCAAGCTGCGACTCAGGGGCCAGGGGAGCCACGGCGGGCAGAACGGGCTCCGCAACCTCCAGGAGTGCTTGGGCACCGACGCCTACCCGCGACTGCGGATCGGCGTCGGCCAGCCGAGTAGCGGCGAGGCGGTCGATTTCGTGCTCTCCCGCTTCAAGCCGGGCGAGCGGGCCGCGGCCGAGGACGCCGTGGCGAAGGCCGGGCAGGCGGCGTTGTTGTGGGTGCGCGAGGGACTCGACGTTGGCATGAACCGGACGAACGCCGGCGACCCCGACGCCAAGCCGAAGAAGCCGAAGCCGCCCCGAGTCGAGAGGCCGGAGAAGATCGAGAAGCCGAAGCCCAAGACCGAGACGGACGGAGCCGAAGACCAAGTAACGAAGAGCGAATAACGAAGGACGACGAGAGTTGAAGTTATCCCCCCCGGCGCGTGGCCGGGGGGTCGCCGCGGCGAGGGCCGGGCGAACCAGGGTGACACCTTAGCCAAGACGACCAGGACCAACATGCCGATCGAAACGTACGAAACCCTGTTCATGCTCGACTCGACCCGCTTCGCCTCCGACGGCGAGGCGATCAAGAACCAACTGCACGGCACGCTCGAGCGCTACGGCTCCGAGATCCTGGTGAGCCGCATGTGGGACGACCGCAAGCTGTTCTACCCGATCCGCAAGCAGAAGAAGGCGACCTTCCACATCGTCTACTACAAGTGCGAGAGCACCAAGCAGCGCGACATCGAGCGCGACTTCGCCATCAACGAGAACGTCCTGCGGCTGATGACCTCGCACATCGACTACCGCTGGCTCGAGACGATGATGGACCTGGCCCAGAACGACACGACCCCCGGCTTCGCGCTGCGGGGCCTCCAGGACGACACCGCCGGCGACAACGTCACGCCGAACTTCGGCGGCGAGGCCGAGGGCGAGGCGTTCACCGCCGCCGGGGCCGGCCGCCGCCGCCCGGAGCGCGCCGCCGAGAAGCCCGAGTAGTCGCTACGGACCTGGCCGGCCGCTGCCGCGACGTTTAGAGTAAAGTCCAGACGCGGCCGGCGGATTCGATGCGACTCCCAAAACTTCCCTGCCACCCCATTCAGTCGGTCTTCGCGTCGGTGAGGGTTTAACGATGGCGAACATGAACAAGGTGATCCTGATCGGCCGGCTGACGCGGGACGTGGAGACGCGCGCGTTCGCGAACGGCGGCATGGTGGCGAAGTTCGGCTTCGCGGTGTCCAACCGCAAGAAGAATGCCGCGACCGGCCAGTTTGAAGACGAGCCGATGTTCATCGACTGCGAGGCGTTCAACCGCGGCGAGTTCGGCAAGCTCGCCGACATCATCCGCGACAAGTGCCGTCGCGGCAGCCAGATCATGATCGAGGGCAAGCTGCACCTCGAGCAGTGGGACGACAAGACGACCGGGGCCAAGCGCTCGAAGCACAAGCTCGTCGTCGAGAACATGCAACTGCTCGACGCCCGCCAGGACGGTGCCGGCGGCGGCCAAGGCGACGAGGCGGGCGGCAGCGACGACATGGACATGCAACAGGCCCCGCGGAAGGCCCCGCCCGGCGTCGGCGGCGGCAACCGCGCCCCCGGCCGGCCGGGCGGGTTTACCCCGCCCGCGCAGCAGGCCCCGCAGCACGACGACTCGGACGAAGGCAACATCCCGTTCTAACCTGACTCGATGACCCGATGACCCTCGGCCCCGGACTGAACCCCAGGGCCGCGGCAACCTCTAGTGAAGGCTCCCCGCGATGGCTAAGACAGCGATCAAGTCGAAGGCGAAGGCCGACAAGGGCAAGCCGGCCGTGAAGGCCCTCCCCCAGAAGAAGGTCCGCAAGCGCAACCAGGTCAAGAAGGGAAAGAACGGCGGCACCCTGATCGTCCTGATCGAGGACGTCAACCACCTCGGCAAGCAGGGCGACCTCGTCGAGGTCAAGAGCGGCTACGCCCGCAACTACCTCCTGCCGTACAGCCTCGCGGTCATCCCGACCGACCACAACTTGAAGCTGCTCGAGCGCTACAAGATCAAGGTCAGCAAGGCCAAGGAGGCGCGCATCGCCGACCTCAAAGTCTTGGCGGAGCAGATCAGTCGCCTGACGAGCCTGACGATGGAGGCCAACGCCACCGAGGACGGCCACCTCTACGGCAGCATCGGCCCCATCGAGATCTCGAAGACCCTCAAGGGCAAGAACTTGATGGTCGAGCCGGACATGGTCAAGCTCGAACTGCCGATCAAGGAGGCCAACACCTTGACCGAAGTCCCGCTGTCCCTTGGCTACGGCATCGAGGCGAAAATCCAGGTTCTGGTCGTCGCCTTGCAGCAGACGCCGGTCAAGAAATAGTGGCAGAATAGTGGACAGTGGTCAGTTCTGGGTCGGTGACCGCTGGCTAGTGGTCTGTTCATGATTGCGGACCACTGACCACTGACCACTGTCCACTGATCACTCTGTCTTTAACTCGTTGGGTTCGTGCCGATGGTCCGAGCGACTCAGTACCGCCCGCCCGAGTTGAAGTCGGCCCGCGAACTCGTGCTGATGCGCGAGTCGGGGAAGCTCGTCGCCCGCGCCTTGCAAATCTGCCGCGACCTCGCCAAGCCGGGCGTCAAGACGATCGAGATCGACCAGGCGGTCGAGCGGTTCTACGCCGCCCACAACGCCACGCCGCTGTTCAAGGGCTACCCCGGCAAGGTGCCCTTCCCCGCGGTCACTTGCCTGAGCGTGAACGAGGAGGTCGTCCACGGCATCCCCAAGGGGCGGGTGCTACGCGACGGCGACTTGCTCAAGGTCGACACGGCCTGCCGGCTCAACGGTTGGTGCGCCGACCGCGCCATCCCGATCCCCATCGGCACGATCCGCCCCGAGTGGGCGCGGCTGGTCCGCGTCGCCGGCGAGGCGCTGCAAATCGCCATCGACGAGATCCCACGCCGCAAGTGGTGGAGCGAGGTCGC
>JANXTD010000919.1 GCA_025352585.1 Fimbriiglobus sp. | reverse complement strand
GGTCACGGTCGGGCTGCTACTCGCGCTCTTCGGCATCGACCGGGCGTTCGAGAGTCCGCGGGAGGAAGCGGTTCGCAGGGTCGGCGTGATGGCGACGGCGGCCAACGCCCGCGACTGGCTCGCCGTCGGCACTCACGTCGCCGAGAAGTTCGACTACGGCGGGATGACGAAGGCGAAGTTCCTGGCGGCCGTCGCGCCGGCGGCACTGCACCACAACGCCACGGCCAACTTCAAGGACTTCGACCGCGACAACTTCGAGGTTTTGCCCGACGGCCGCTTGCGCGTCGGGTTCGTGGCGCAGCTCGACACGCCGGCGAACCCGAGGCTCGTCCTGTACGTCGAGGCGGTGTTCATTCAGGAAGCCGACGGCGCGTACCGGCTGCTGACCTTCACGGTCTACGACTATATCAACCGTAGCCCGAGCGGCGTGCAACGGCTGCCGGGGCTGTGATGCAGATTCGCGGCACCGAGATCGCCGACACGTTCGCCGAGGCCTTCCCGATGACGGCCTCGAGGGTCGTCGTCACCGCCGTGTCGCTGAAGTGGGCGCACGTCGCGGCGGCGGCGGCCACGGGCTACGCCGCGTCGGTCATCGGCTGCGACGCCGAGGCGGGCGTCGAGGCCGAGCTTTCGCCCGACGACACGCCCGACGGCCGGCCGGGGGTGGCACTGCTCTTCTTCGCCTTCAGCCGCGACGCCCTGCAAAAGGCCCTCGTCAACCGCATCGGCCAGTGCATCTTGACGTGCGCCACGACCGCCTGCTTCAACGGGCTGCCGGTGACCGACCGCAGTGTCCGCGTGGGTGGCAACTTGCGTTACTTCGGCGACGGCCATCAGATCAGCAAGCTGCACGGCGACCGGCGCTTCTGGCGCGTGCCGACGATGGACGGCGAGTTCCTCTGCGAAGACCTATTCGGTACGGTCAAGGGCGTCGCCGGCGGCAACCTGATCCTGCTCGGCACGTCGCGAGCCGTGGCTCTCGAAGCGGCGGAGCGCACGGCCGCGGCGTGCCGGACGGTCCCCGGCGTCATCCTGCCGTTCCCCGGCGGCGTCGTCCGGTCGGGTAGCAAGGTCGGCAGCAAGTACAAGGCGCTCAAGGCCAGCGTCAACGAGGCGTACTGCCCGACCCTCCGCGGGGCCGTGCCGCACACGGCGTTGCCCGACAGCGTAAACGCGGCCTACGAGGTCGTCATCGACGGCGTCGATTTAGCGAGCGTCGAGGAGGCGATGCGGCGCGGGATGCGCGCGGCGGCGGGGCCGGGGGTCGTGCGCATCACCGCCGGCAACTACGGCGGCAAGCTCGGCCCGCACCACCTCCACCTGCACACGCTGCTCGGCCCGGTGACGCCGTGCTGACACTGACGCTCCACACGCAACCCGACGTGCCGCTCGAACTCGACGGCGTGACCCCGGACCGGCTGCTGAAGCTCGCGGCGGCCGATGTCGCCCGCCTGCCGGTGGCGCACGGCAACCGGACCGTCGAACTCGGCACGTTCTTCGCCGTGGCCGGCGACGCCTCCGACGGCGACTTACGCATCGTCGGCGACTGCTCGCGCGTCAAGCTGATCGGCTCGGGCATGACAGCCGGCACGCTGACCGTCGAGGGCCACGTCGGTTGGCACGCCGGGGCGCGGATGGCCGGCGGCACGTTGACCATCCACGGCGACGCGGCCGACTGGCTCGGCGCGGAGGTGACCGGCGGCGCGATCACCGTGCGCGGCAACGCCGGGAACCAGTGCGGCGCGGCCTACCGCGGCAGCCGGCACGGCATGCGCGGGGGCACCGTCGTCGTCCACGGGTCGTGCGGCGACGAGGCCGGCTTGCTGATGCGTCGCGGGCTGATTGCTGTGGCCGGCACGGTCGGCCAGGCGGCGGGGGCGTCGATGATTGCGGGCACGCTGGTCGCGCTCGGTGGCGTCGGCCGGGATTGCGGGGCCGGGATGAAGCGTGGCACCATCGTCGTCGGCGGCCCCGAACCGGCGTGGCCGCCGGGTGTGCGCTACAGTTGCGACTACGCCCCGGCCTACCTGGGCGTACTGGCGAAGCAACTCGCCACGCTCGGGTTGCCCCTGGAGGCGCTCGGCGTGCGCTGTTACCGTGGCGACTTGATCCACGGCGGCCGCGGCGAACTCTGGCACCTCGCCGCGGCTACTTCACCTGGGCCGGCGTGAGCTTGCCGAGGTTGTCGAAGAGCCGCACCAGCGACGCCATCAGCTTCTGGAAGTCGCCCTCGTGCAGGCTCTCGTTCGGGGCGTGGGCGTTGCTCGCCGGGTCTTCGATGCCGAGCAACAACGCCGGGGCACCGCCGAAGAGTTCCGCCAGCGGGCCGACGAAGCCGATGGTGCCGCCGCTGCCGATCGGCACCGCGTCGCGGCCGTAGCCCTCGCGCAGCGCCGACAGCGCCGCCTCGAACGCCGGGCCGTTGGGGTCGGTCATCCACCACTTCACCGCCCCGTCCGACCGCACCGTCACCTCGGACCCCCACGGCGCGTCCTTCTTCAGGAAGTCTTCGAGCGCCTTGAGCACCTGCGCCGGGTCCTGGTCGGGCACGATGCGGCAACTCACGATCGCCTCAGCTTTCGGCAAGACCTGGTTCGACACGCCCTTGATCGAACTCGCCTCCTGGGCCACGACCGTCACCGCCGGCTTCCGCCAGGTCTGCTCGTAGACGGTCGTGCCGGTCTCGTTGGCGTAGCGGGCCGACGGCACCACGCCGACCTCGTCGCGGAACTTGCCGTCGTCCCACGGCAACTTCGTGTAGACGGCCCGCTCCTTGTCGGTCACCGGCCGGACGCCGTCGTAGAAGCCGGGGATCGGCACCGGGCCGTTGCTCCAGTAGAGCTTGCCAAGGATGGCGTTGAGGGCAATCGCCGCGTCCGGCAACGCCCCGCCGGCCATGCCCGAATGCACGGGGATGGCCGCGGTCTTGACCTCGACGTGGACCTGCACGATGCCGCGCAAGCTGTACGTGATGCACGGCAAGCCGACTTCGATGTTCTCGGTGTCGCAGACGACGATCACGTCCGACTTGATCTTGTCGCGGTAGACCTCAAAGAACTTCATGAGGTTCTTCGAGCCGATTTCTTCCTCGCCCTCGACGACCATTTTGATGTTGACGGGCATCGAATTGGAAGTCTTACGGTAGGCAGCGATCGCCCCCAAGAAGGCGGTGATGGCGGCCTTGTCGTCGGCCGAGCCGCGGGCGAACAGCCGGCCGTCACGCCGGGTCAGCTTCCACGGGTCGGACTTCCACTGCTCGACGTAGTTGACCGGCTGCACGTCGTGGTGGGCGTAGAGGAACACCGTCGGCTTGCCCGGCGCGTCGAGCCATTCGCCGTAGGCATAAGGGAGGCTGTCGTGGGTCTTGAGGACGGCGACGTTTTCCAGGCCGGCGGCGCGCATCTGCGTGCAGGTCAGTTCCGCCGACTGATCGATCTCGGCGTTATGTTCGCCGTCGGTGCTGATGCTCTGGACCGCGACGAGGTCGG
>JANXTD010000909.1 GCA_025352585.1 Fimbriiglobus sp. | reverse complement strand
CCCGCCGGCGTCGGGCCGAGCGGCGGTACGAAATGTTCTCGACCCCGCTGCGCTACGCGGCGCGACCGGGGTCGAGGGTCTTTCACGGCCGTCGCTTCAGAGCGGCTCGGCGGGTCCAGGGGACTTGCGGGGCAAACTCTTCCGCCGCTCGCGGCCGTCGGGCACCGGCAGGCCTCGGGCCTCAAACCAGGCGGCGATCGACGCCGTGACCGTGTCCCGGCAGCAGCCCAGGTCGGCCGCGATCTCTTGCATGGGCAGCCCAGCGTCCCAGAGCGCCTTCACCCGGTCGCGTTGCGCCAACGCCTCGGGAGTCGCCGCCAACCGGCCGCGGGCCGAGCGGCCGTCGGGAGTCACCGACCCGCGCACCGCGTGCCAGTACGCTAGAGCCTTCGCCGGCCACGCGCGGTGGCAGCCGAGCCGCGAGGCGATGTCGGCCTGCCGGACCCCGGCGTCGGACAACTCCTTGACCCGGTCCGCGAGGTCGGCCCACGGCGGCGGTGCCCCGAAGTCGATCGACAGCGAGGGCCGCAGCGCCGCGTCCGCCGCGTCGTCGTCGGCGGCCACCAGCGACTCCGGCGGCGAGACCGAGAACGTGCCGGTCAGGGACTTGCGCTTGCCCGTGGGGCGGATCGACTCGGCGACCGTCACGGCCCCGACGAGTTGCCGCAGGGCGACCGCCGCCGCCGGCCCGCCGGCGGCCAGCAAGCCGTGCAAGTCTTCGAGTTGGCGGTCGATCCACTCCGGCGTCGGCGGCGCGTCGGGGGCCTCGCCGGCTCGCCGCAGGTCCGCGAGTTTGCGGCCGAGTCCGTCGAGTTCGCGGCGGCGGAGGGCCAGCCGCTCGCCCACCTCGACCCCGGCCGTGCCGTCCTCGATCGAGTCGACCAGGCGGGCGACCTTGGCCTCGACGGCAGCGAGTTGCCTCTCCAGGTCGCGGCGATCGTCGGGCCGGGCCATCGCCTGGGACCGCCAGGCCGCGCCGGCCGCCGCGTGGACCGCCGCCCGCCACGCCGGGCTCCGCAGCACGGCCGCGCCGACAAACTCGAGGAGCGCCGACTCGGCCCGCACGCGCGGCAGCTGCGTCCTGACCGCACAGGCCCCCGTGGAGTGGCCGTCGCACTTCAGGTACTTGCCGTGGGCCCCGGCCACCTTGAACGTGGAGCCGCAGGCGGCGCACTTGATGAGGCCCTGCAGCAGGTGCCGGGGCCGCCGCGCGTCGCGCGTGGAGCCGCCGAGTCGGCCGGCGGCCCCGCGGCACCCCGCCAGGCGGGCCTCGTTCTCGTCGAGCAGGCCCTGGGCCTGGAAGAACAGGACGTCGTCGACGATCCGCAGGTCGGGCCACTCCCGCGTAAACTGCGCGGCGTCCTCGGGCGGGCACTCCTCCTGGCGGACCCGGCCGGTGATGGGGTTCAGGACGTTGGTCGCGCGGCCCCAGGCCCAGAGGCCGACGTACTTCGGGTTGCGCAACAGCTTGACCACGTAGCCGGCCCGCCAGGCGGCCTTCCTCGAGCGGTGGTCCTTGGGGCAGCCCAGCCGGGTCAGCTCGCGGGCGATCCAGGCCATCGGCCGCCGGTCGATCACGAACCACCGGAAGATGCGGCGGACCCACTCGGCGTGGCCCTCGGCGACGGCGACCCGCCTGCGCGGCTTGGCGTTGCGGCCCCGCCGCCCCGACTCGGTACCGGGGACCGGCTCGGACCCGTAGCCGAAGCACCAGTGGCCCACCGAGTAGCCGCCGAGGACGGCCTCCTCCTGCCCGCGGAGGACGGCCTCGCGCAGCTGCTTGAGGGACTCGGTGTGCATCCAGGAGCGGAACGTGGCCATCAGCTCCCAGCCGGGGCGGTCGGAGTCGATCCCCTCGGTGGTGCTGACGACGCGGACGCGGTGGACGAGGACCAACTCCTTGAGCATGGGGGCGCTGATGACGAACTCGCGGGCGAGGCGGGAGAGGCTCTCGAAGTAGAGGACGCCGAACCCGCCGGCCTTGGCGGCGGTGAGCATCGCCTGGAGGCCCTTGCGGTCGGGCCGGGATCCGGAGACGGCGTGGTCGGCGAACTCGAACTCGGCGCGGAGGTCGTGGCCGTTGGCGGCGGCGGCTTCGCGGCACTTTCGCTGCTGCTGGTCGATGCTCGAGTCGTCCTGCAGGTTGCTGCTGTAGCGCGAGTACGAGGCGGCGGCGGCCCCCGCCGTTCCGCCCCCCTGGTGTGTGGAGCGACGGCGGGCCGCCCGTGCGGCGGCGAGTTTGGGCGCGGTCGTGGGTAGGACTGGGTGTGCTGAATCTGTGCTGAAAAGGTTGCCAGCGGTCGCCAACCAACCGTAAACGACCGCATCCAATAGGATGCGCGCAACCCGTCTGTACGTCAGTGCTTCCGCCGTAAATCGTGGTAGGCAAAGCGGATGAAGAAACAGGGATGATCGAATCCCTCCCTCTCCGCTCGGACGCCAGTTGCGAATTGACGCAACTGGCGTTTTTTCGTGGACTTGCGGCACTTCTCACTTCCCTGGCGATGACCAGTCCCCTCGGTTTGTCGGATTTCCTTGTCGGATTTATAAGCAATTTTGTCGGATTTCCGTCACTAACGTCCTTTTCCGACAACGACTCAAACCCCTACAATCATTGTAAGAGGCGTACCGTGGTACTCCGCCCGTGCGGGGACTCGGCTTGGCCGGACGGTGTTTGTCACGGGGCTGGAGAGGGACGAGATGGCCAAGCGCATCCTTGCCTGGAACGAGGGGGCGGGGCAGTTCTACCGGGAGATCGGCAAGAAGCCGAACGGCAGGCCCGCCCGCATCTACCTGGGGGCCGACGAGGCGCTGGCCGGGGTGAACGTCGCCCGGCTGGTGGCGCTCTGGGGTGCGGTCGAGGAGCGGTGGGGGCACTGGGACCAGAACCAGATGGCCGACGACCCGTTCCCGTGCTGGGACGACGTGACGCTCACGCTGGCCCGTGCCGTCGGCAAGGGGCAGTGGTCGGTCACGGTCGAACCCCCCGACGACGGGCCGCAAGAGGTCGCCGCCTGGCTCGCCACCCTCCGCTCCTACTTCCCGATGGTCCGGGCGGATGTCGCAGACCCCGCCGCCGCCGAGGAGGGCAGCCAGCGGTTGAAGGAGGTTTGGCAGGAAGAGGCCGGGAGGCAGGAGGCGACTCACGCCCGAGAGATGCGGAACATCAAGGACAACGCCGCCCCGTTCGGCGGGAAGGTGGCGACGAGGGAGACGCTGCACGACGCCCTCGACGCCTACAAGGCGTGGACCGAAAAGTCGTCCGTGGACATCGGGGGCGTGACGACCCAGTCGGGCAAGAAGCAGGGGGAGCGGGCGGCCCGGATCAGGCGGTACGCCAAGGACGTGCCCCTGTCCGACTTCGGCATCGACGAGATCGACGCCGTCATCGAGTTCTGGCGGACCCGGCCCCGGAAGCCGCCGACGAAGAAGACGCCGAGCGGGTCGCCCTACGCCTTCACCCTCTGCAAGCACACCATCCGCCTGTTCAAGCACTTCCTCCGGTGGCTGCACAAGGAGAAGTCGTTCCCGTGGAGGAAGCCGGCCGACCTGGACCTCGACCGCACCAAGATCGTCCCCGACGCCGAAACCAGGTACAAGATCGACACCTACGGCAAGGAAGAACTCGGCCTGCTGTGGCAGCACGCCAGCCTCTTCGAGCGGAAGCTGCTGCTGCTGGCACTCAACTGCGGGTTCTCGATCTCCGAGATCGGGAGCCTCGACTGGTCCGAGGTGGACGGCGGGTTCGTCAAGGGGCCGAGGCCGAAGACCAAGGTGTACGGCGAGTTCAAGCTGTGGGACATGACCCGGCAAGCCCTCGGGACGCCGAAAAAGACGGGGCCGGTGTTCCTGACCGCCGGCGGGTCGAGCCTGATCGCCCGGACAGAGGGCAACAACGTCTGCGCCAAGATTCCGGCGGCGTGGTATCGCCTCCTGAACCGTGTCGGCAAGCACCACAAGGGGTTCAAGCGGCTCGGCTTCCACCACCTGCGAAAGACGGCCGGGAACGAGGTCCGCAAACTCGCCGACGGCGAGACGATGGGCGTGTTCCTGCGGCACGGCAAGCCGGTCAAGTCGGACTCGCTGGCGGGCCTGTACAGCAACCCGGTGTTCCCGAGGGTGTTCGAGGCCCAGGACCGCTTGTGGGAGTTCTGGAAGGACATCTTTACCCCGCTCGAAGACGTGGAACTGCCCCGAAAAACCACGCCGGAGCAGATTCGGCAAATCCGCCGCCTGAAGAAGCAAGGCGTCCAGACGAAGAAGCTGGCCGAGATGTTCGGGGTCTGCGCCGACACGATCCGGGTCTACTGCCGGAAGAAGTGACGGCCGGTCACGGGGACTTGCCCGACCAACCGGCCCGGTAGTCCTCGGCGGCTTCGGCCTTCTTGCCCATCGCCTCGTCCGGCCGCAGGCGTAATCCAACAGGGCGTTGCGGGCCGCCTCGTCGCCGGTGACCGCCCGGTCGATCAGCAGTTGGAGTTGCGTATCCGCTCCCGGCATCGCTCGCCCTCCGCATAAGCACGCTCTATTAGCTGCTCACCTTACGGAGGCCGGCGGGCGGCGTCACTCGCCGGGGGCCGCTACCCCGCTATGCGACCCCCCCGGCCCGTCCGGGCCAGCCGAGTCATTTTTCCTCCGGGCGTGGCCCGAAGTGTCCCCGACAGTCGCACGGCTGACTGCGGGGAGACGCCAGCGACTACTTCTTCGACTTCGGCGGGCGGGACTTCTCCACACGGGCGATGACCTGGGACGGCGGCACACCGAGGGCGTCGCAGATCAGGAACAGCACGGCGACGGTCGGGGATTTGTGGTCGTTTTTGAGTTGGCTGATGTAGGAGCGGTCGATCCCCGCCGCAACGGAAAGCTGCTCCTGCGTCAGGCCGGCGTCTTCACGGGCTTTGCGGAGTTCGTCGCCCAACATGGGCGCAAACCAAGGCGAATCGGGCAGTCGGTCTGTTGATTTTAGTCAACAAGATTTCTAGAACTGGAGTCACCTGAAGTGAGAACGACCATGAGCCGATCTGCCCTGTCGGGGTGCCTGATCCTGTTGCTGGTCCTCCCGCCCACGGGGTGCGGCCCGAAGTCGAAGACCGGGGTCGAGGGCGACCCGCCCAAAACCGCCGTCGCCCACGTCGATCCCCCGACGCCCGTAGCCGCAGGGGCGAAGAAACCCCGCCCGGCGAAGCCCGGCAAGGCGGCGGGTGCGGCGGCCGGGACTGATCCGGACCTGATGGACACGGAGCAGCGTTACAAGGCGCTCGTGGGCCGCATCCGTCCGGGGATGACGACCGCCCAAGTCGCAGCGGTCCTCGGCACGCCGGACGAAACCGAGGAGAAAGACCTGGGCGAGTTCAACCCGCAGAAGGTGGGTCAACTTCTAGAAATTTGGAAGTGGACCGACTCGGAGGACGAGAAGAAATTCATCATGCTTTCGTTCGTGGACGGGAAATTGCGGGACGGCGGCACGCCCGGCTACGACATCCGCAAAGGCTTCAAGTCGAAGTGAGCGCCCAGTTGACATGCAACATTCGCCTTCGGTCGGTGAGAACTGGCCGGAGTTCAAGTTCCTCGTCACATTTAGGCCGGCCGTTACAAGCTACGATAGGAGACTTGAAATGCGGAAAATGCTGATGGCGTTCGCCGTCTTGACTGTGGGCCTGGGCTGGGCACCTGCCGGCGACAGCCCCGGCGAGGAGGCGATCCGGGAGGCCATCACGATCCTCGAAGCCCGCAAAGCGCAGGCCGAGAAGAAGGACGACAAGGACAAGATCGCCAGGGC
>JANXTD010000899.1 GCA_025352585.1 Fimbriiglobus sp. | reverse complement strand
GTCGAGGGCGACTAGCTCCGACGAGCCGAACAAAGCGTAGACGCGGCGGCCGTCGGTGCAGGGGGTCGGCGCGGCGTAGCCGCCGCGCAGGTCCTTGAGCCGCCACGGCCCCGGCGGGACTTTGACATCCCAAAGCAACTTGCCGTCGGCGACGGCGTAGCAGGCGACGCGGTGTTCGGGGAACTCCGCTTGCGCGACCCCTTCGGGCCACCAGGCGGCGACGACGAAGACGCGGTCCTTCCAGACGATCGGGCTGGACTGGTTGAGGTCGCTCTTTCCCTTGGACCCGGTGCCGGGCAGCGGCGACTTCCACAGGACGTTCTCGTTCGTCGGCCCGCCCCAGGTCAGCGGCAAGTCCTTCTCGTCGGTGACGCCCAGCCCGGTCGGGCCGCGCCAGCCCGGCCAGGTGTCGCCGGCCGACGCGGGGGCGGGGGCCAGCAGGGCGAGGGCGAACAGCCCGGCAATCGCACGCATGCAACGCTCGCGTTCTTGGGGAGAAGAAACGGTTGCGTCCAATGTATGACGGCGGTTCGCCGCGTGCGAAATTCCCGCGCGACGGTCACCCCACGCTGGCCGCCTCGCGGCGGACGCGCTGGAGCGGCCGCCAGATCACCAGCAGGTTCAGCATCGTCAGGAAGGCCGCGCCGAGCAGCAAGAAGCGCGGCAGGTGGTGGTTGTCGTAGTCATCGGCCGGCGGCACGCCGCGCGGCTGCACGTCGTAGCTCGTCACGTTGCCGATCGTGTAGCGCCACAGATCGACCGGTGCCCCGCGGTCGGCCTCCTTGAGCGACAGGGCGCGGTCGATGTCGATCACGTCCTTGGCGTGGCCGCCCTCGAAGATGTGCTTGACCAGCCACCCGGCCGACTTCTTGCGCGCCTCGTCGTGGTGCTTGCCGACGGTCACCAGCCCCTGATCCGCCGACATCACCTCCACGTAGACCGGCCTGCCCTGCTCGAGTTCCACGTCGGACAGCGTGCCCTGGGTGACCTGCACGCGGTTCTCGACTTTGGGCGTCAGGCCGGTGGCGTGCGCCCCGACGACGACGAGCTTGAACAGCAGCGTCGCGGCGATGGCCCCGGCGGTGTTGACGCAGTTACTCGTCGCCACCGTGTCGCCCTTACTCGCCTTCGGGGCCTTGTGTTGCAACAGTGTGAATAGCGGCACGATGTAGAAGCCGGTCGAGAAGCCGATGCCAATAATGCACGCGGTCAGGATCGGCACGGTGTCGATGAAGTACGCGCCGACGAGCAGCAGCGTGATCATGCCGAGCGTCCCGGCGATCACCAGCCGCAACTCGATGCGCTTGCCGGAGAGGTAGCCGGCCAGGGGGCTGCCGAGGCCGATGCCCAGCGCGACCGTGCCGACGATGGCACTCGTCTTGAGTTCGTCCCAGCGCGGGTTCTGCGACTCGCCGAGCATGTAAACTGTGGCGCGCATGAAGGCGACGACGAAGGTGAAGAAGACCAGGCCCATCAACACCAATCGCAACGACGGCACGGCGTACATGCCGCGGACGTTGGCCACGAGGGGGCCGTACACGTTACTGGGGAACGGCCGCGTCGGGTTGGACGCCGGCACTTTGCGGATTACCAGGCTGGCCGCCGCCCCGATCACCGCCAGGCCGACGAGGATCAGGCCGAGGTAGACCTCCTCGCGTAGGAACAGGAACGACAGCACGCCGCCGAAGACGGTGCCGAGGATCACCGCCAGGAACGACAGCGATTCCAGAATGCCGTTGCCCTTCGAGAGGTCTTGGGGCGACAGGATTTCGGGCATGACGCCGTACTTCGCCGGGACGAAGAAGGCCGAGTGCGTGCCCATCAGGAAGACGCAGCCCAGTACCAAGTACGAGCCGAGGGTCGGGTCGCCGTTGCGGCCGAGGTAGAATCCGAGCGTGGCGACGAGCGTGACGCCGACCTCGGCGACCTTCCAGAACACCAGGGCGTCGCGCTTCGAGTAGCGGTCGGCGAAGTAGCCGGCGACGGTGCAGAAGATCACCCACGGGGCGTAGAAGAGGATCGGCATCAGGGTGATCGCGTTCTCCTCCGTCAACGTCTGGGTGTTGTTGGCGAAGAACATGGCCGCGGCGTGGATCGCCTGGTCGTTGAAGGCGGCGAAGAATTGGGCGACGAGCAGGCCGACGAAGGTGCGCGACTTCAACCCCTTGGGGTTGTTCACCGCGGCGGCGAGCGTCTCGGCCTTCGACTGCGGCGAGGTCGTGTGCGCCGGGGCGTGGACCGGGACGGGCCGGGGGGCGGGCCGCTGGCCCTTCCGCTTCTTCTTGGGCATAGGGAGTCGGTCGCGGCTGGGGGGAAGGGTTGACGAAAAAAGCCGTGGGGGCGGTCACGGCAGTCAATCTAGCGACCCCACTTGGCCGCGACAGGGGCTGAAAAGCCAGCCGGCGCGACAAACCCGCCCGCCCCTGACGTCAACCGCAGCGTCTGGTCGGGCCTGCAAAGCTCACTCCGACTCGACCGGACAGGCGACCGACTCGCCAATCCCAATTCGCGCAAGGACGCCACCAAGTCGATCGACCGAGTAGCGGTACCGACCGGATTGACAGAGCGCACGCGGTCCATTTCTGGAACCCACCCGGACCGGCCGCCGCCATCGAAAGTCTTGGAGCTTTCGATGGCGGCGCGGTGCCCACCGCAATGCTTGCCGCTCGTCACGCCGCCCGCAGCGCGAAGTCGCTGCGGTCGAGGCGGAAGTGGGGGCTGTAGTACGGGTCGCCCTTCTTCAGGAAGTCGACCCACTTGACGTGGAACAGGTCGATCTCGCGCTTGAAGCGCGCCGCCTTCTCGGCGGTGTCCTCGGGGCCGCGCGTCTTCGACTCGAGGTGGTACAACTCGGCGTCCGGCGTCCAGACGACGCGGTAGCCTTTACTCAGGATTTGCAGGCACAAATCGACGTCGTTGAAGGCGAGGACGAAGCCCTCGTCGAAGCCGCCGACCTCGCGGAAGACCTTCGCCGGGGTCAGCAGGCACGCGCCGGTCACGGCGGCGACGTTCTGGGCGTGCGTCAGGCGTTGCATGTGCCCGGCGGCCGCGCGCGGGAAGTTCAGGTGCGCGTGCCCCGCGACGCCGCCCATGCCGACCACAATGCCGGCGTGCTGGATCGTGTCGTCGGCGTAATAGAGCTTCGGCCCCACCGCCCCGACGCCCGGTTGCGCCGCCGCCTTGACCATCGACTCCAGCCAGTCGGGGCTGATCGACTCGATATCGTTGTTGAGGAACAGCAGGTAGTCGCCCTTCGCCTGGAGCGCCGCGAAGTTGTTGACCGCCGCGTAGTTGAAGGGCTTCGCCCACTCGACCACCTTGACGTGCGGCTGCTTGGCCAACTCGCGGTAGTACGCAAACGTCTCCGGGCGGGTGCTGCCGTTCTCGACGACGATCACCTCGAAGTTCGCGTAACTCCCCTTGCCGAGCGAGTCGAGGCAGCGGGCCAGCATCTCCGGGTGGTCCTTGCTCGGCACGATCACGCTCAGCAGCGGCTGCGTCCGCAGATGATAGACGACCTGGTACATCCCCAGCGTCGGCCCGTCGTGGACCGACGCATCGACGCCGACGCGGGCGAGGTGCTCGGCCAGCGCCCGCTTGCCGTTGTCGAAGGCGTAGCTCTTGCTCGCCTTGTTCGACGCCGTCGAGTGCGCGTGCATCCGCCAGTGGTACAGCACCTGCGGGACGTGCTTGATCCGCGTGGCCTGCTCACTCGCGCGCAGCACCACGTCGTAGTCCTGCGCGCCGTCGAAGCCGGGGCGGACGTTGCCGATGGCGGTGAGCAGCGTGCGCTTCAGGGTCGTGAGGTGGCAGACGTAGTTGCGGCTGCGCAGCGTCTCCGGCGACCAGTCGGGCTTGAAGTACGGCTCGCAACGCTCCCCGGCCGTGTCGAACTTGTCCTCGTCGGAGTAGAGGAAGTCGGCCGCGGGGTCGTCGTTGATGGCACTCGCCACGGCGAACAGCGCGAACGGGGCGAGGGCGTCGTCGTGGTCGGCGAAGCAGACGTAGTCGCCGGTGGCGAGTTCGATCGCGGCGTTGGTGTTGCCGGCGATGCCGCGGTTCTCGCCGAGGTGCGTGACCTTGACCCGCGCTTCCTTGGCCGCCCAGCGGTCGAGCAACGCCCTCACCCCGACCGACCCGCCGGCGTTGGCGAGGCAGAGTTCCCAGTGCGGGTACGTCTGCGCCGCCACCGACGCGATGAGGGCTTCGAGGAACGCCTCCGGCGGGTCGTAGACCGGCACCACCACACTGAACGTGACCAGGCGCGGCAACTTCGTCTCGCGCTGCTTCGCGAGGGCCGCGGCGTTCGGCTCGTGCCGGGCGACCCAGCGCTTGTACTCGCCGACGGGCGTCGCCTCGGTCAGGTGCCGCTCCTCCGCGGGCGGGCCGTTGCGGGCGCGCCTGCGGTCGAAGACCCATCCGATGAGGGTTGCCAGTACGCAAAGAGTCGACGTAAGAATGACGAGGGCGGAAGACGCGTAAATTGTTGCTCGCGTCTTGTTGAGCACGTTCGCTTCGCCTTCCATGATCTGACGGAGGGCACGCACATCTACCCCCGGCAAGCTCTGGCTTAATTGCTCGATCGAAGCCTCGACCTCGGCGGCGGTCCCGTTTACTGCCACTTC
>JANXTD010000893.1 GCA_025352585.1 Fimbriiglobus sp. | reverse complement strand
AGCCAGTCGGTCAGCTTGCGCACCAGTGTGAGGATTAGCGCGAGGGTCATGACGACGCGCTGGGCGGGCAGGTCGGCGTCTTTGAAGCGACTTTGTGTCAGGGTGGAGTCGAGGATGAAGGCGAAGGTGCGGCGGCGACGCAGGAACTGGTTCTCGTCGCGCGAGTAGTAGAAGAGTTCGTCGCGGACAAACTTCATGTCAAAGAGGTCGGGTTGCTCTTCCTCCATGAAGGCGAGTTGCGAATGCAACAGACTTTCGATGGAACCCTTCGTTGAGATCGAGGTGTAGCCGCCGACGGGGTACTGGTCCTCGTCGAGGACGCGCGTCGGCACTTCTTTGCGGCCGACCATTGGCCGCACCGGCCGCGGCGGCAGGCGGGCTTCGAGCCGGGCGGTGACGGTGAGAATCTGCCGGTGGGCGACGTACTGGCCCATGTCGGCGAGGGCGGTGCGCTGTTCAAGAGCAATCACGTCCTCGGGGCCGAGTAACTCGGCGACCCGCCGCACGGCACTGACGATGCCTTCGTACTGACGCACGAGCAGCGGCAGGGGGCCGTCGCGGCTGAGGAGTTCGTAGCCCTGGGCGAGCAGGTCGTCGGCGGGGACGGCGAGCAGCGCCTGGATCACCGGGGGGCTGAGTTCGACGCCGCCGATCTTGGCCCGCTCGCGCACCTGCTTGACGACGTAGGCCAGGCCCTTCGCCTGGTCGCGGCCGGCGTAGCGGCGCAGGGCATCGACGGCGCGCTCGAAGGTCCAGTCGGCGTAGAGCTTGCCGAGGAAGTGGTCCTCGTAGCTGCGGGCGAGGTTGGCCGGCCAGCCGGGGGCGGCGACGAACTCCTTCGCGGCCCGGCCGCGGTCGAGTCCGTAAGCGACGTTGCCGAGGTCGGCGACGAACCCCACCGGCGGCAGCGGCTGCCCCCCCGCCGCGATCTCCATCGCCCACTCCAGCGCCGGCTTCACGAGCGCGGCCGACGGCCTCACAACCTGTTGCAGCCACAGCCCCTGGAGGAGGTAGGCCCGCGCGGCGTCGGGGTGGCGCAGTTCGACGACTTCCATCGGGGGCGGTCTTCCGGGGGCGTGTCGGGTGAGGGGATTATAGCGGGGTGCGGCCGCTTCCGGCCCGAGGCCGGTCTTCCTTCCCATACGAGGGAACCATCCGACGCAGGAAGGAAGACCGGCCTCACAGCGACCGGCTACAGAAGACCAGCCTAGGGCCGGAAGAATCGCCCGTCCTAACCGTCGCAACCGGGAGAATCGTCAAGTCGCGCGCCGCTTCTGCCGATGGTATCGGTGGGAGGCGGGGCGCTCGCGGGTTTCGAGCGGGTTCCCGTCGGCCGAAGGGGGATGGCACCGATGACAGTCCAGCGGATTCTACTCGGGATGGCACTGCTCGGCGGCGCGGCCCACACCGCCCGCGCCCAAACCCCCGCCCCGCCGCCGGCGGCCGAGGCCCCGGCGTTCCCGTCGGGTCCGCGGCCACTGTCGACCGGCACCGGGATGACCAACGTGCCGACGCCGCTGCTCGGGGGTACCACGCTCCCCGGTATGGCCCAGCCGACGGCGACCCTGACGGCGACGCCGGGGGCGACGATGAACCTGCCGGCGACGGGGTGCGGGCCGGGCGGGGCCAACTGTTGCGGGCCGGTCGGCGGCAACGGCGGGGTGACGTACGAAGTCTTCACGCGGACCGGCCCGTCGCTGATCGTCGGCGGCAGCCCCGACCTGAGCGGGGCGGCGCAATTCGGGTGGATGGTCGAGGGCGGCGGCCGGTCGCTGTTCTTCAACGTGCCCCACGACGCCGCGTGGGTCGCCGAGGTGAGTCTGATGTACGCCTACAACGGGGCCAACGACCGCGGCCTCGACGTGTTCGCCCGCCAGCCGAAGAACCCGCAGACGGGCATCCTCAACGGCCCCGACCAGATCCAGCCGTTCACACTGCGTGGCATCACCCGCACCGGCCTGAACTACGCGATCGGCCGGGACTGGTTCCTCAACGGGCCGGGATTCCTGGGCTTTGAGCAGGCCTGGAACAGCCGCTTCGGCGTCGATGTCGGCGGCAACTACGGCACCATCCGGGTGGACCTGATCCCCTCGGCCAACACGGACAGCTACTTCCGGCGCTACAGCACGACGACGGGCATCCAGTTCGGCACGCACTACAACGTCGAGATGCCGATGGGGGCGTGGATCCTGTTCGGCGGGGTGCGGGCGCAGTACGGCTTCCACCACTCGAACGTGGTCCCGCCGCTGAGCGGCAACTTCCAGGACCTGAACCTACTCCTGACGGCCGGCTTCCGCTTCTAGGGTGACCGGCGCATCGGCCGCGCCGGGCAGCGGCCGGCCGAACTCGTCGAG
>JANXTD010000804.1 GCA_025352585.1 Fimbriiglobus sp. | reverse complement strand
TTCGATCCGATCCATGGCGGCCACGCTGGTGCGCCAAAATTTCCACATTGTACGGAAATGGAATTGCTGCTGGATATGAATTCGCCGGGAATGGTGGAGCTGACACTGCGACGCATGGCCGATGGCGGCATCCACGACCAGCTCGGCGGCGGCTTCTGCCGCTACAGCGTCGACGAACGCTGGGAGATTCCCCACTTCGAGAAAATGCTGTACGACAACGCCTTGTTGACGCAGGCCTACGTCGAAGCGTTTCAAGTCACCGGTGACGGCTTCTTCCGGCAGGTCGCCTGCGAGACGCTAGACTACGTTTTGCGCGAACTGACCTCGCCGGCGGGCGGCTTCTTCTCGACGCAAGACGCCGACACCGAGGGCGAGGAGGGCAAGTTCTTCGTCTGGTCGCTCGACGAAATCGAGCGCGTCGTCGGCCCCGAGTTGGCCGACATCGCCGTGCGGAGTTTCGGCGTCACCGAGGGCGGCAACTTCGAGGGCCACAACATCCTCTGCCGCTCGCGCTCCGACGCCGACGAGGCCAAGCGGCAGGGCGTGAGCGTCGAAGAGTTTCGCGCGAAGTTGGCCGAGGTCAAGTGTGCCCTGTACGCCGCGCGGGCCAAGCGGGTCGCCCCCGGACGCGACGAGAAAATCCTGACGGGGTGGAACGGTCTGATGATTGCGGCGTTCGCCCAGGCCGGCATGGCGTTCGGCGAAGCGCGTTACGTCGAGGCCGCCCGGCGTGCCGCCGACTTCGTGCTGGCGAACTTGCGCGGCCCGGATGGGCGGCTGTTCCGCACCTGCGGCGTCGGCCAGCCGGCGAAGCTGACCGGCTACCTCGAAGACTACGCGTACCTCGCCGACGGCCTGCTCACACTCCACGAGGCGAGCCAGGAGCGTAAATACCTGCACGCCGCGCGCGAACTCGCGGCGTTGATGTTGACGCACTTCGCCGACACGGCCAACGGTAACTTCTACTTCACGGCGGACGACCACGAGGCGTTGATCGCGCGAACGAAGGACTTGCACGACAACGCCACGCCGGCGGCCAACGCCGTCGCGGTCACGGTGCTGGTGCGGTTGAACGCGCTCACCTCGGATGCCTCGGCGTCGGCCCAAGTCACGCGGACGCTCTCGGCCTGCGCGCCGCTGATGGCGGAGTCGCCGCAGGCGGCGTCGCAACTGCTGCTGGCGCTCGACCGGCACGCGGCGGCGTCGGAGGAGTTCGTCGTCGTCGGCCCGGCCGGCTCGCCCGAAGTCGCCGCCGCGTTGCGGCACGTCCACGCCAAGTACCGGCCGCACGCCACGGTGCTGGCCCACGACCCCTCGTCGCCGGCCGACGCGCTGTTGCCGCAACTCACGCCGATGACCAATCTCGGCGACGTGACGCTGTACCACTGCCGCGATTTCGCCTGTGACGCCCCCGTCGTTGGCCTCACGGCGATCGAAACCGCGTGCCGTTGACGGGGGCGGTTGGCATAATGCCCGCATGACAACCGACGCCCTCCGCGGCTGGGACCCCGAGCGCCACGCCCACCGGCTCGCCCCGGCCGGGGCAGTGCTCGCCGTGTTCGGCGGCTGCGTCGGCGGGGTGGGCGGCTTGCTCGGCGCACTCGTCGGCGTCGGCCTGCTGGTCGCGTCGTGTTACTCCCGGCGCGACGGCCTGCTGATCCTGGGGCCGCTGACCCACGCCGAACTGCTGCGGGCCGCCCGACGCCGCCGGCCGTGGCTCTGGCGCGCCGGGTACGCCCTCCTCGCGGGGGCGGTGATCCTGGGCAACATCGAGAGTTACGCGCCGGGGACGCTGGCCTGGTCGCCGCGCTACTACCCGCCGTCGCAGATGACGTACATCAACAGCGCGGTGACGAGTTGGTTCGGCGTCGCCCTGGCGATTTACGCCATCGTCCTGACACTGCAACTGACGCCGTCGATCGTCGCCGAGGAGCGCGAGGCGAAGCGCTGGGACCTACTCCTCACGACCGACCTGCGGCCGCGGGAAATCCTGCTCGGCAAGGCGACGGCCCGGCTACTACTGGTGGTCGAGCCGCTGCTGGCGGTGCTGCCGGTGCTCTCACTCATGCCGCTGCTGGGCGGGCTGAGTCCCGTCGCGGTCGCGCTCTACGGCGTCGCCCTGTTGGCGATGGTCGCGAGTACCGCGGCGGTCTGCGTCTTCTACTCGCTGTTCGCCGCGACGCCGCAAGACGCCCGCGGCCACGCCGTCGTCTGGATGCTGGCCTACTACTTCGGCTCGACCGTCGGCGTCACGACCCTGGCGACGGTCGGGCCGTTCCAACTCGACGTGCCGCTGGGCTGGGTGGTCGCCGGCAACCCCGCGGCGATGGCCCTGCCGGCGGCACGAGGGGTGAGCTTCGAGGCGACGCTGCTGGCCGGCCTGCCACGCTTCCTGGCCTTCCACGCCGCGGTCACGCTCTTCTACGGGCTGATGGCCTGCCGCCTGCTCCGCTTCGCGGTGCCGTGGAAGAAGAAGTCGCGCAAAGTCGAGCGCGCGGTCCGTCGCGCCGAGGCGCGCCGCGGGCCGACGCCGGGCAACCCGGTTCTCGCGGCGACGGCGACCGTGCGGCCGCCGGTGAGTGACAACCCTCTGACGTGGTGGACGCGCTACGGCGACCGCCGCGGCTCGCTGGGCCTCGATGTCACGAACCCGCTGCTGTTCAACGCGACCCTCTTCGCGGTCGCCGCC
>JANXTD010000800.1 GCA_025352585.1 Fimbriiglobus sp. | reverse complement strand
GCGCGGGGCGAGCGCGTGGACGAATTCGTCGCACTGCACACGAAGTCGGCGAAGGGCCGGCGGACGCTGCGCGAGCGCGAGAACGGCGATTGCGTCTTCTACGACTGCCGCGGCCGGACCCGGTACACGGTACAGCCCTTGCGGCGGTCGTAGAAGACGCAATCGCCGTTCTCGCGCTCGCGCAGCGTCCGCCGGCCCTTCGCCGACTTCGTGTGCAGTGCGACGAATTCGTCCACGCGCTCGCCCCGCGCGGCCGCCATCGCCGCGACCTCGGCGTCGTCCACCCAGACGTAGCCGGGGGCACCGGTGCAGCACTTGCCGCACTGCGTGCAGGTGAAGTTCAGGCCGTCGCCGTACCAAAATTCGGCGGGCTTCGACTCGTCGCGCTCGGGTTCGGTCATCCGCGTCAGTCCAGCTTGTAGGGGGAATCGGCCTTCGACTCGTGGCGAATCTCGTCCACCGCGTCCTGCTTGAGCCACCCGGCGTAGAGGCGGTTCGCGCCGTTGAACACCCAGCCGTCCTTTTCGCCGACGTTCTTGTAGGCGTGGACAATGCCCGGCGGGACGATCAAGGCGTAGGGGCACTCCTCGCCCACGTCGCGCACCTGCTTCTGGCCGAAGGTCGGCGAGTCGGGGCGGGCGTCCCATAAGTAGACGCGGAAGGTCGAGGGGCCGATGAAGCAAAAGTAGTCGGCCTGGTCGAGGTGCTCGTGCGGCCCACGCTCGACGCCCGGCCTCGTCATCGAGACGTAGGCCATCACCGGCTGGAATTTGGGGTCGATGAGGTCGTTGCGGAACAGCTCGGCGAGCCAACCGCGCGAGTCGTTGAAGAACTTCAGCGGCACCCACTTGATGTCGCGGATCGGCGACGCCTCGACGTACTTCGGCAGGTCAACCTTCATCGCGGGTGTACTCTGGGCGGGCGTGGGCGTGTCAGCGATTGTCGGACGCCGGGGCCGGGGCGTCAACGGTCACTCCAAATCGATCAGCACCAGCCCGCCCTCCCCGGCGACGGCCAGTGTCAGGCAGTCCGGCGAGAACGCGAGCGCGTGGACGGGGCCGAGGTTCCAATCGTAGGCCGCGCGGGCGACCCCGCCGCCCGGCTCCCAGAGCAGCACCCGCCCGTCGAGTCCCGCCGACGCGATGATCGTGGCGTCGGGCTTGTACGCCACCGCTTGAACCGCCGCGGCGTGGCCGTCGAAGTCGCGGACCTCCCGTCCGCCGGCCGTCTCCCAGACGGTGACGCAGTTTCCCCACGTCCCGGCCAGTTTCGACCCGTCTGGGCTGAGGGCCAGCGAGTTGACATGTCCACGCGCGGCGTAGCCGGGCGGCACGTTGGTGGCGTCGAGCCGGCCGAAGCGGACATACTGACTGCTCGCCACGGCCGCGGTCTCGCCGTCCGCCGAGAGGGCCAGGGCGGTCACACTCGCCCGACGGGTCAACCAAGACTCGACCCGGATCAGTCGCGGCACGAGCCGCCACAGTTCGGGGCACACGCTCGGGTAATGTGAGCGTTCGGTAGGAAAGTGGACGTAAGCCAATGAGCGCCCGTCCGGGAGGAACTGCAAGTTGCGGATTGTGTCGCACCACTGCACGGGGAGTTCCTGAAGACCGGCCTGAATGTGATCGGCAGGCCCAGCGGGCATGGCCGGCTGACCCGTCGCGATGTCCCAAAATCTCAGTCGATCCGGCCGAGCACGTTGTCCCGGCGGGTAGCGGTAACCGGTGAGCAGTCGCACGCCATCCGGGTGGCACGCGACCGACGGCACCGAGGGCATGCCGGTCGCGAGGGTGAAGCGCGGCCGGCCGGTGTCGCGGTCCCAGACGATGGCGTTGCCGCCGTCGCCGCCGGAGACGAGCGTGCCGCCGTCGGGCGTGAACGCGACGCAGCGGACCGCCTGGGTGTGGCCGACGAACGGCATCATTGAGGTGGCACTCCGGTTACGCACCCTCGCCGAACAGACTCGGCCCCGCCTCGTCGCGCCGCTTGCGGGGGCGCTCCGGCGGCTCGATCACGATGGGCGTCGCCGGTGCCGGCTTCGCCCGCGGCGGCGCGGCCGGCTTCGGCGTCACCGGCACCTCGGCGACCGGCGGGCGCACGACCGGCGCAGACGGGCGCGGCGTTGGCGGGCCTTCGAGCGACCCCAGCACGGCGTAGGCGCGGTCGAGGACCGACTTCGGCACGCCGGCCAGCTTGGCGACGTGGATGCCGAAACTCTTCACGGCGTTGCCCGGCGCGATCTTGTGCAGGAAGATCACGTCGTCGGCCAGTTCCTCGACCTGCACCGTGTAGTTGCGCAAGCGTGGCAAGGTCGTTTCGAGCCGCGCCAACTCGTGGTAGTGCGTGGCGAACAGCGCCCGGCAGCCGACGGTGTCATGCAGGTACTCGGTGATCGCCCACGCCAGCGACACGCCGTCGTAGGTGCTCGTGCCGCGGCCGATCTCGTCGAGAATGACCAGGCTGCGGCTCGTGGCGTTGTTCAAGATGTTGGCCGCCTCGGTCATCTCGACCATGAACGTGCTCTGGCCGCGGCTCAACTCGTCGCTCGCCCCGACGCGGGTGAAGATGCGATCCGTGAGGCCGACCGTCGCCGACTTGGCCGGGACGAAACTGCCGATGTGAGCCAGTAGTGTGAGCAACGCGACTTGGCGGATGAACGTACTCTTGCCGCTCATGTTCGGCCCGGTGATGAGCCAGAAGACGCCCTCGGCCGGGTGGAAGCGGATGTCGTTCGGCACGAACGTGCCCGGCGGTAACACCTGATCGAGGACCGGGTGCCGCGCCTCAGTGGCCAGCAAGATCGGCTCGGTGACAATCGCCGGGCGGACGTAGTTGCGGCTCGCGGCGAGTTCGGCGAGCGACGCCAGGAAGTCGAGCAGCGCCAGCAGGTCGGCCGTCTGCAACTGCCGCGCGGTCTGGAGGGCGACGGCGTCGCGGATGCCCAAAAAGAGCTGGAATTCGAGGGCCTGCGAGCGC
>JANXTD010000205.1 GCA_025352585.1 Fimbriiglobus sp. | reverse complement strand
GTGAACGGCGTCGGCCCGAGCCAGCCCAGAACGGCCCTGGGCGTGTAGCCGTGCGCAGTTAGCGCCTACCAAGTCGCCCCCCCAGACGCTCGAAGTCGGCTCGGCTCGGGAAGTGGGTGTCACTTTGACGGGGGCGAAGGGCGTCAACCGCATGTCCGCCGTGCCAGACCGGGTTGTGACCCCCCGCCGGTGACGCTGCGGCGACCCCCACGGGGTCAATCACCTTTCCGCTTCCGGCTGACGACCTCCTTCAACTCGGCGAGCTTAACGAGGCACTCGACGTACCCGCCCGCCACGGGGCCGTCGCCCTCGGCGTCGTAATCGACCGACACGTTCACCGCCCGCTCGACGTAGTCCGCCACCTCGGCCACGGTGAAGCCGGCCACGTCGTCGGCGATGACGGAAAAGACGAAGCTGCACTTGAACTCGCGGCGCGGCTTCCCGTCGGTCAACTGCCGCTGGAGGCGGACGCACTGGGCCTGGGCGTCCCGGACCAGCCGGTAGAGGGTCGCCCCGCCGACCGGCCTGACCCACCCGCCGCCGCCCCAGAACAGGCCGTCACGCCGCTGGACGACGTGCCGACGGAACCGCGTCCCGTAGTACCGCACCATGTATAACGCCGGCATGTCGCCCCCCTCGCCAGGTCGGGCGCGCGGAACGCACCCCGCCCCACACGCCCGAGGCGAGGCACGCTCAGGAAGTCGATCAAAGACGCCCAGTTCGCGAGATTACCGCGGCGGTCGCTGAGCCGTCCGCCGCCCGGTCGTGTGGGGGTTATGAAGACCGCCTACTACGCCGCCGAGTTCCTCGATCCGCTCGGGGCCGCGTTCGACCGCCGGGCGACCGCCGCCCTGGTGGCCGCCCGGCTCGCAACGCCCGAGGTGGCCGTCTACCGAGACCTCGACCCCAGGCAGGGCGAGTTCCACCGGCTCGTCGGCCACCTCCGCGAGCGGCGGTACGACCGCCTCCTGCTGCGGTGGGTCGCCGACCTGTGCCTGACGACGCCCGAGGTGTTCGACCTGATCCGGACCCTGGGCGAGGCCGGCGTGGCGGTCGAGGTGGCGTGCCAGGTCCTGCCCGACAGCCTCTTCGCCGGGCGGCCCGAGCGGCTGGCCCGCTTCCGGCGGCGGGTCGCGGTGGCCAAGGTGCTGCGGCTGCACCGGGCCGGGCTGGGCGACGAGGCCGTGGCCCGAGCGGCTCGGGTCACCCGGAAGGCGGTCGCCCGCACGCTGGCGAGGCACGGACCGGACACACCAACGGAGAGCCGAAATGGTTCCGGCACTGAGTGAGCAGGAGTACGAAACGTTGAAGGCCGCGGTCCGGCAGGCCGGGGGCGTCCTGGTCCCCGTCGTGGTGGCCGACGACGGGGAGGTGATCGACGGCCAAGGGCGGGTGCGGGCGGCGGCGGAACTGGGCCTCAAAGACTACCCGCGCGAGGTGGTCGGCGGCCTGGACGCGGAGGGCCGGCGGCTGCTCCGCGTGACCCTCAACTGTGCCCGCCGCCACCTGACCGCGGGCCAGCGGCGGGAAGTGGCCGTGGCCACGCTGCGGGCGTCGCCGGACATGAGCGACGCCTGGGTCGCCGCCGTCACCGGCCTCGACGGCAAGACGGTCCGGCGGGTGCGGGAGGGGCTGGAGCGGACCTCGGAGATTCCGACGTTGACCGCGTTCCGCCGGCGGGACGGTAAGTCCCAGCCCCGGCACGTTTACGCCCGGACGGGGCGGGAGGAGCGGGAGGCGGCGGACGCCCTGGCCGTGCTGGGGGGCGACGCCCCGAGGCGGTCGATGACGGCCCGCGAGGCCCGCCGCGCCGCGACCCGCCTGGCGACCCGACCGGCCAGGGCCGTGCCGGGGGCGGCGACGACGCCCGCCGCGGGCGATGTGCAGGTGCATCAGTGCGACTTCCGCGAGTTGCCGGTCGCCCCCGGCTCGGCCCGGCTGGTGTTCACCGACCCGCTGTACCACCGCGAGCACCTGCCCCTGTACTCGGCCCTCGGCGAGTGGGCCGCGCGGGTGCTGGAGCCGGGCGGCCTGCTGGTGACCTACCTGGGGACCAGCTTCCTGCCCGAGGTGGTCCGGCGGCTCGGCGAGCACCTGGAGTACGTCTGGACGTGCAGCACGACGTTCGCCGGCGAAAAGTCCTCGATCCACGACCGCAAAATCCGGTCCGGCTGGAAGCCTTTGCTCGTCTACAGCAACGGCCCGTACCGCCCCCGCGACTGGGTCGGCGACACGGACGCGGCCCGGCGGGAGAAGGGTAAGCACGCCTTCCAGCAGCCCGAGGCCGAGGCCGAGCACTTCGTCCACCTCTTAGCGGGGCCGGGCGACCTCGTCCTCGACCCGTTCTGCGGGTCGGGGACCACGGCCACAGTGTGCAAGCGGCTGGGCCGCCACTGCCTGACCTCGGACACCGACCCGGCGGCGGTCGCGGACGCCCGGACGCGGGTCGAGCGAGCGGGGGCCGGCGACCCCCTCGCCCGGCCCCGCTTCGTGGTGGCCCCGATGCCCCGCGAGGCGGACGACCCGGTCGCCTGGACCACGGCGTGACGCGACCTTCCCGAAGCCCTACCGAGTCTTGTGCGGGCGTCGAGGGCGGGCCGTGCAGGCGGCTGGCCCCCGACGTGGCGTGGCGGTGCGACAGAGTCTATGTGCGAAGGTTTTGTATCCGTGCCATGCGGCGTACTAACGCGGGCGAATAACTACAGGCTAACGTATGGCAAACTTTGTCATAACAGTGAGTTGTGTCATCCGCTCCATCATCAATGCTGTCCGCTGAGAATATTCAATTCAGATTTCTGGGAGGGCACTGCCATAATCATGTGTATGCTGGCTAGGCCGTCACTTGACGGCTCGCCAGAGAACAGTTTGGGCGCAAAGAATACGTTAATTACTCCGCAAAAGGTCGTGGCGATACCCCCACCAGGCCCTCCGGCCCCACCTTATCTGTGTCTTTTTTCGGGGCCTCCCCGGTCTTTCGTTTAATAGGTTCAGACTTGCGAGTTGTCAAAGTATCTTAGCCTAAAAAATCGCCCGACCTAGCCGCAGGCATTATTAGGGGGTCGGCCTATTAACTCGGCTCGCCTGCACTCAGTCTAGTGTCTCGTCGTCTCTCGCCTGCGTGTCATGAATGTTGGCGTCAGAGGCCGCGTCGAAGCCAACCGCGATGAACGCCCCGCCGCCGGTAATCCGGTCCGCGGCGGAAACCTCTCGGTAGCGATCCATCCACCCACCCGACGCGGAGCAGTACCATCTACACGGCAAACGGGTCGGCAGGGTTTACGGGTTTCTCCACTGCCTGACAGGGGGCTATTCGTCGCCAACGATTGTTTAGCCCGATCCACATCGCTAACCGGCTAGCCAATCGCAAGTCGCTACAGGCAAGTAATTTGTGAAGAATCAGCCGAGCCGAATCGGCTACCGAATTAGCTAATCGTCGCCCCCGCGGTCGGCCTAGCCAATTCCCAGACTGGCCGTTTCGTAGTCCTGGCCTGGACTGGCCGAATCGTCCCATCCCGCCGCGTCTCTTGCAGCAGGTTCCGGACGAAGTCCCGCTTCTGCCGTTCGTTCAGCGTGGTCGAGAGGTATAGCGTGAGCAATCCGATGAATTTCCGCAGGGCCGTAGTCCCGAACTGCTTCATGGTAATTTGTCACTTGCCGCGCGACGGCTAACGAGATGTTTGGCTTCTAACTCGCGAAACAGGACTAGTTATGAGAAACCTAGCAGGATTTCAAATAGACTGTAGGCGGGAAGCTTGACAAAAAAACTCGGTTCGGTAACTGTCTATTTTGTGTCACAACACGTCAGTGATCATCTGTAATCTGTAACTCAGTTTGCCCCAGCGGGTGAGTCCGAGAATCGAAGAAACGGACCTCGTAGTCCGATAATGCCTTTGAGAGTCGGTTCTTGAAATCAATGATCGCATGAGATTCGCCGCTCGGACGCACGGATACTGCAATCATTCGTCGTGTCGGGACCGCTTGCTGCTGCTCGTATCGATTCCACTTCTGCATCGCGTCGAGTAGGTGCTGGTCGAACTCGGGCGTCAAGGAGTGACCGAACACAACCAGCGACCCCCGGTGTTTGGAGAACTGCTCGTAGGCGAAAGTCAGGTAGTCGTTGCGGGTGATCGCCGAGA
>JANXTD010000722.1 GCA_025352585.1 Fimbriiglobus sp. | reverse complement strand
GAGGCCGGTCTTACTGCCTGCATGGCTGGCTCCGTCGTGTGGGAAGGTTACCGGCCTCACAGCGGCCAGCTACAGAAGACCGGCCTAGGGCCGGAAGAACCGGCCTCACAGCGGCCAGCTCCAAAAGACAAGACCGGCCGGACCCCTCCGGGCGCTGACGCTTCCGGCTCGCCTCACTTTGCCTTCGCGGCGATGTCGTAGACGAACAGCTTCTCGTAGTCGCGCAAGTACAGCCGGCCGTCGGCGACCACCGGGTGCGCCCAGACGTGGCCCTGGCTGGGGCGAATCGTACTCGTCTCGGGGATCGAGAAGCGGCCCGTCTCGTCCCACGCCTTGTCGTTCGCCTTGACCGTCACGAGCGTGCCTTTGCCCTGGCCGTAGCAATAGAACTGGCCGTCGGCGTAGGTGATCGAACCCTTGTCGAGCTTGTTGCTGGTCCAGACGAGGTCGTCGCCGCCGGCGAGGTAGTCGTAGCAGAACCACTGCTTCGCGTCCGAGTGGCCGTAGAGCTTGCCGGCCAACTCGATGACGCCGCCGTGGTGGTTGGCGACCGCGCTAGTCTTGTGGACGACCTTGGCCGACTTGCCGTCGGTGCCGATCCGCACGAGTTCGCCGCCGGCCCCGTAGCCCGAGGTGAAGTAGACGTGGTCGCCGGCGACGACCGGCGTCGGGATGACCGCGGTGGCACGCTTGATCTGGCCGACCTTCCAGAGTAACTTGCCGTCGGCGGCGTTGACGCCGACGGCGTGTGCCATCGTCTGCTGCACGCACTGCTTGACCCCGCCGACCGTAGCGATGACGACCGACGAGTAGCCGGCCCCGTCCGTCAACTCCTTGCAGGCCCAGACGGTCTCGCCGGACTTCTTGTTCAGCGCGACCATCCCGGTCTTCTCGCCGGGGGTACAGACGACGTTGTCGCCGTCGATCAAAGGCGACTCGGAGTAACCCCACTTCGGCACTGCCCCGCCGAAGTCCTTGACGAGGTTCTTCTTCCAGACGATCTTGCCGGTCGCGGCCTCCAGGGCGACGAGGTCGCCGGTCGATCCGAGGACGTAAAGGGTTTCGCCGTCTACGGTCGGCGTCGAGCGCGGCCCGCCGCCCCACATGCCGAGGTAGCTACCCTTGGTGGTGTCGAGGGGCATTTTCCAGACCGGGGCACCGGTGGCCGCGTCGAGGCAGGCGACCGACTCGGCGGCCCCGGCCCCCGCCCCGTCGGCCCCGACGATGTACAGTTTGCCCTTCACGACCGCCGGGGTGCCGTAGCCGGTGCCGATGACATCGGCCTCGGTGACCTTCCAGAGCAGCTTCGGCCCGCCCTCGGGGAAGCCCTTGAGCAGGCCGGTCTCGGCCGACTTGCCGTCGCGGTTGGGGCCACGCCACTGCGGCCAGTCGGCGGCGCTGGCGACACTCGCGTCTGTCAAGAGAAGGCACGCGAACAGGAACCGAAAGGGCATAGCGAGACCCAGGCGAGACCGGGGGGCGACGGAAGGCAGTGCCCAAAGTATAGCCGCGGCCGATGAGGCATCAACCTGCCCGAAGAATCTCATGCCCCGCTCACGCCGGCCCTTCGAGCGGACGCAAACCGCGTACGCGCTCCGGCGGCCAGACCTGCGGCACGACCTCGCCGCAGTCGAGTTCCACCGCGTCGAACGACAGCGACCGCACGCACCCCGGCACGACCTGGCCGTCGGTGGTTTCGAGCGCCACCCGCCGGCCGACGAGTTGCGACCCCGCCCGCCACGCCGCCTCGACCACGTCGGCGTGGCCGCCGAGGAGTTGGCCATAACGCAAGTCGAGGTGCTTCAACACGACGCCCAGCACGTCGCCAAACGGGTGCGCCTCGACCCGCGGGGCCAGCATTTCCAGCGACGTGGCGTCGGGCAGCCCGGCATCGCGGAACTCCACGGCCGACTGCGTCAGGTTCAGCCCGATGCCGACGACTACTGCTGCTGACTGCTCGATCAAGATGCCGCAGACCTTGCGGCCGCCGACGAGCAGGTCGTTCGGCCACTTGATGCGCGGGGCGAACCCCGTGAGTTCGCGGACGGTGTCGCCGACCGCGACCGCCGCCCAGGCCGTCAGCACCACCGGCCGCCGCAGGTGCGCCGGCGGCGTCACGATCAGCGAAAGCAACAGCGACGACTCGGGCCGGTCGCACCAGATGCGGCCGTAAGTGCCGCGGCCGGCCGTCTGGTGCCGCGCGACGACCGCCAGCCCCGCGTTCGCCGGGTCGGCCGCCAGCGCGGTCGCCGTGTCGTTGGTGCTCGTGAGCGATTCGTAGACGTGGGCGGACGTGCCGAGCCACAGCGTCGGGAACCGCCAGACCTCGGGGGCGGGCGTCACGAGTCGTAGTCGAGGGCGATGTCGAGCGCCGTCGCCGAGTGCGTGATCGCCCCGACGCTGATCCGCTCGACGCCCGTCTCGGCGATGCCGCGCACGGTCCCGAGATTGACGCCGCCGGAGGCTTCGAGCAACACCAGTGGCGCGACGGCGTTTCGACGGGCCACGGCGACGCGCAACTCGTCGTTGCTCATGTTGTCGAGCAGCACGATCGCCGGCCGGGCGGCAAGCGCTTCGTCGAGTTGGTCGAGGGTATCGACTTCGACTTCGATCGGCAGGTGCCGCGACGCCGGGTGGCTTTGCGCGGCGGCAATGGCGTCGGTGACGGCCGTGCGCGGGTCGGGCATCCCGGCGAGGTGGTTGTCCTTGATCAGCACGCCGTCGTAGAGGCCGACGCGGTGATTCGTGCCGCCGCCCATCCGCACGGCGTACTTCTCGAGCAACCGCCAGCCCGGCGTCGTCTTGCGCGTGTCGAGCAACGCGACCGGCAACCCGGCGACGGCGTCAACGTACCTCCGCGTCAGCGTAGCGACGCCGCTGAGCCGCTGGAGGAAATTCAACGCCGTCCGCTCCGCCGTGAGGATCGCGCGGAGTGGCCCCTCGACGGTCGCTAGCCGGGTTCCACGTTCGGCGTGTACTCCGTCGGCCGCGTGCGGCGTCAGCGTCACGGCGGCGTGTAACTGCGCAAGGACCAGCGCGACGACCGGTAGCCCGGCGACGACGCCCGGCGTGCGGACGACGAAGCTCGCCCGGCCGCGACGCTCGGCGGGGATCGTGCTGAGCGAGGTCACGTCGCCGGCGTCGCCGAGGTCTTCGGCGAGCGCCAGCGTAATCAAGGCGTCGGCGGCGGCGGTGGGGAAGTCGGGGGTCATCGGCCGACCAGTTCGAGCGCCTTCAAGACGGCGAGGTCGAGTTGCCGGGCCGGGTCGGCTTCGAGGTGGTGCGGCGTCACTCCGGCCCCGTCGAGCGGCTTGCCGAGCGGGCCGAACAGCTTCGCGATGGTCACGATGAGTGCCCCCTTGTGCAGCTTCTGCGGCGCGGCCTGGACGACGCCCTTGCCGTAAGTCGGCACGCCGACGAGGGTCGCCCGCTGCTGCTCCTTCCACGCCGCCGCGACGACCTCGGCCGCCGACATCGTCTTGCCGTCGATGAGCACAACGAGCGGCACGTCCCACGACGTCCCCCCGGAGTCCGACGAGAAGACGCGGCCGGCGAAGTCGGGCGTCCGCGACTCGGTGGTGGCAATGACGCCGTGGTCCTGGAACTTCTGCGCGACCGCGACGGCGACTTGAAGCAACCCGCCGGGGTTGCCGCGCAGGTCCACGATGAGCACCCGCAAGCCGTCGCCGCGCAGCCGGGCCACGGCCTCTTCGAGATCGCGGACGGTGAACTCGCGGAATGCCGACAGCCGCAGGTAGCCGACGCCGTTCTGCCCGGCGAGTAGCACCGCCTCGGGCACCGTCTCCATCGCGGCGACCGCCTCCGGCACTGCCGCAAGGAACTGCGTGTAGTCGTCGAGTCCCTGGCACGCCCCGCAGATGAATTCGATCACGAACGCCGCCGGCGTCCGCAGGTTCAGCGTAAGTTGCGCCTCCCGCAGCAGGTCGTAAGCGGCCTGCCGGGCGTCGCGCGCGGTCGCCGGCCGGCGGGCCTTCCACTCCTCGCGGAGGCTGCGATGGAAGGCGACCCGCCGGTCGTCGGGCGTGCCGGGAAGGTAAAGGTCGCGGAAGCCGGCGTCGTCGAGCGCGCGGCCGAGTTCGACCAGCCCTTGGGCGTAGAGCTTCGCCGGCGCGGAGCCGCGCGGGTCGGGGTGCGTCTGCCCGAGTTTCTCGAGCACCTCGGCGTAGACGTTCAGCGCGTCGGCGGGCGCGAGCGACTGCGCGAAAAGTTGGAAAGCCGGGTCGCGGTGCCGCGCAGTCTGGCTTGCGGCGCGTAAGTCGGGCCGGGCGTCGGCCGCACTCGACGGCGCGGACGTGGCCACCAAAATAGCGGCGAGGAACAGGGGGGACGTGAGGCGCACAGTAAGCCCTCGACCACTCGGCCAACCGGAGAGGTGGCGCGATGGTAGTGCAAGCGACCGGGGCGTGTCAAAGCAATTGTCGAATCACTCGGACGGCTCGATCACCGCGGACATCGAGCCGGCGCAGCGGGGGATGCTCGGGTCGGGGCCGTAGGCGTGGATCTGCTCCTGCTTCAACTCGGCGTGCTCGCGGCTCGTCGTCAGCACCACCGCGCGGCCCTCGCTATCGACCGTCTTGGCGAGCTGGTAGCCCTTCTCGTGCGGGTGGCCGAAGAGCTCCTTCAGCATCACGACGACGTAGACGTACGAGTGGTCGTCGTCGTTGAGCAGGATGACGTGGTACGGCGGCTGGTAGTGCGTGCGGCTCTCGGTCGCGACGTCGGTCTCGACCTCGGTGTCCGGGGTGGCGACCGTCGCCGCGGGCGGGGCCGTCCGGGTGGTGCTGTTCGCGGTCACGATTGGCTCACCCGCCCGGTGGGCGGCTCCGGGAGGCTGGGGATGACGGTACTACTTGCGGTCACGGCCGTCGGGTCCACGCGGCCGAAGCAGACCACCGCGATGTCGTCGAACTGCGGCCGGCCGTTCATGTGCCGCTGGCACGCCTTGACGATGCGGTCGCCGACGTGGTGCGGCCGCACGTCGCCGGCGACCCCAACGATCGCCTTGACCGCGGCGTGGATGCCGTCGTGGTGGAAGCGGGCGTCCGACGGGGCCTCGGCGTCGATCACGCCGTCGGTGAAGACCAGCAACGTGTCCCAGCAGTCGAGCGACACGACCGTCGTGGCGTACTCCAGCCCCTCGACGAGGCCCAGCGGCAGGCCGCTGTCGTCGTTGGTGACGCAATCGACCAGCGGGCCCTTGCCGATCGCCATCTTCATCGGGTTGATGTGCCCGGCGTTGACGATCGTGAGCGTGTGGGCCACGGGGTCGATCACGACCGCCGCGAAGGTCACGAAGCGGTCGCCGATGCCGCCGTTGATGAGCTGCTCGTTCAGGAGCGCCACGGCCTTGGCGGGGTCGGGTTGCGTCAGGAAGCAGAAGCGGACCTCGGCGCTGAGCTTGGCCATCAGCAGCGCCGCGGCGACCCCCTTGCCGGCCACGTCGCCCAGGCACACCGCCACGCGGCCGTCGGGCAGCTTGATGAAGTCGTAGTAGTCGCCGCCGACGGACTGCGCGGGGCTGTAGAAGGCGAAGAACTCGTAGCCGTCGAGTCGCGGGAAGACCTTCGGCAGGAAGCCGACCTGCACGCTGCGGGCGATCTCGACCTCGCGCCGCTCCTTCTCGCGCGTCAGAAGGGTGGCGTGGAACTGGGCCTTCTCGACGGAGATCGCGGCCAGGTTGGCCACGATGGTGAGCATCTTGAGGTCGTCGTCCTTGAACTTCTTGCTGATGTCCTGGGCGTCGAGTTGCAGCGCCCCGAGCGACTTGCCCTCGCCGGACACCAGCGGCACGCACATGACCGAGCGGATGCGGAACTCGGCGATCGACTGCGCTGCCCCCATCGCGGCGTCGGCGGAGGCGTCTTCGCTCAAGTACGCCTGCTGCGAGTCGAGGCACTTGCGGACGATGGTCCGGCTGAAACGCGTGCCGGCCTCGCCGGGCCGGGCGCGGCGCGACTTCTCGACCTTGGGCACCATGCGCCCGGACTCGTCGAGCATGATGATGAAGCAGCGGTCGGCCTGCAAGAAGACGCTGAACAGCGTCTCGGCGACCTGCGGCAGCAGCGGCTCCAGTTCCAGCGTCTTCGACAGCGTCGTGCTGATCTCCAGCAGCGCCCGCATCCGCTC
>JANXTD010000678.1 GCA_025352585.1 Fimbriiglobus sp. | reverse complement strand
ATTCCGTCCTTCGCCTTCACAATCACGAGCGATATCGGCGTTCCCCTCTCGCGGGTCAACTGATCCCGCAGCCTATCAACATTCACCCGCGCTTTCCCGAGGTATGGCTTGTAGAACAGCGTGTCGGCGGCGAAGTGCTTGCGGGTGGTGTCGTCGAGCGGGTTGTTCAGCAGCACTAGGGTGCCACCGGCTTTTAGTCGCTTCGCCACGTCGTCGGTCGGCACCGACTTCCCGTCTGTGCCAGTGATGTCGAACTCGGTCAACTTCGCCTCGATCTTCTTCGAATATGTGGTGGTGACGGTCTGATTCACTGCCTTGTTTTTGATGACCCCGTCTTCGAAGACGGCGGTGACCACGGGAACTATTTTCGTTCGACAACCTCTGCGATCCAACTGAGCATCCCGTCTGTCACCATTACCTGCACGAATGTGAAATTGGTACCAGCGGCACGATCAAATGGTGGGGGCTGCACCGGCCCCCGGGGCTGCTTATTTGCTGATACATCCGGTTTGTCCCCGACGCGCAACACCGCCTGGCCCTGGCCTACCTGGGCGGTATCGGCGTCGAAGTGGACTTCGGGGAAGCGAACGTCTGGCTCCGCCGGGCGGCCGGGCAGAACATGGCGGCGGCGGCGCAGTTCCTGCTCGCGTGCGCCTACCCAGGCACCGTGGGCAAGGGCGGGGTCATCGCCGTCACGAAAGCCGAGTCGGACGGGTTGCTGAACGCCGCGGCCCTGCAGGGCTACGCCGACGCGCAGTACCGCAAGGGGATGGACATGCTACTGCTCGCGCCACTCGGCTTCGGTCGCGATGAGCAACCTGAGAAGACGATCGAAGCCGTTACCTGGATTCTGCGGGCCGCGCGCAACGGCCACGCTGACGCCCAACACCAAATGGGCCTTTATTACTTCATGGGCCGCGGTGTCAAACAGGATCACGTTCAAGCTGCCGAATGGCTTCGTACCGCCGCGGCTCAGGGACATGCGCGTGCTCGGAACAAGCTGTGGCAACTCCTTGCGAACGAGCCGCGGTTGCAGAACAGGCCGGACGAAGCTCGCACCCTGTTGATCGCGGACGCCGAATCCGGCGATAAGGAAGCTCAGTACTCGCTGGGTTCCTGGTACGCCGTGGGCAAAGGCTTCGACAGGGATCTGAAGGAATCGACCGCTTGGTACCTGAAGTCCGCGAAGCAGGGGTATGGCAACGCCCAACACGACCTCGCGTGTCACTACGCCGAAGGCATGGGCGTCGAGAAGGACGAGAAGCAGGCGACGTACTGGTTCCGTCAAGCGGCGGAGAACGGGATGACCGATTCCCAGTACAACCTCGGTTTGCGCTACGCCAAGGGCCTCGGCACCGAGCAGGACATCCCCGCCGCGAAGCGGTGGCTGGAGCGAGCCGCGAGGAACGGCCACCGCCCCGCGGGCGAGGAACTCAAGAAACTGCCGTGACCCTGCCGTGACCCGTTTCACGCCGTATGGCGGCCCGGCGCGAGGCTCCGCAATCTGCCGGCCCCGGCGAGACAAAAGGGATGTCGCCACCGCCCAAGTGTGACCTGCGGCACAGTGCAGACGGCCGACGCCGAGAACGGCACGGTCGCGAGGTGGCCTTGATGGCAGCCGATACGAGTCTTCCTGGGCCGATTTTTCTCAAAGCGCGTCAGGGGCCGGCGTACTCCAGTTGTCCAACACGGCGATACGGAGGCCGCGTTAGGCCGCGCCTCAGCCCCGCGCTTATAGTCGGAGTTCTTCGGACTCAGCTGCGTGGGTCGGTCTGCGTGAGAGAGATGTGATTCCGTTCAGCCGAATGTACAGGACCTCGTCACCCGAACGACAGGAGACTTTCCCGATGGCACCCCCCCGTCACACCCTGAAACTCGAAGCGCTGGAGGCGCGCGACGTGCCCTCCGCCTCGCCGCTCGGCGACTTCGTCGGCGTCGTCCGCGACGCTCAGGACTTGTTCCTCGCCGGCGACCGCGTCGGCCCCAACGCCGAACAAGTACGCCACCTGGGCCAGCCCGGCGGCCGTCACCTCGCTGGCGACTGGAACGGCGACGGCAAGGCCGACCTGGTGTTCGTCCGCGCCAACCCCGAGGGCGGACTGAACTGGGCCATCGACACGAACGGCGACGGCAAGGCCGACGCCGAACACAAGTTCGGCCTCGCGGACGACACGCCGTTCCTCGGCGACTGGAACGGCGACCGGACCATCGACGTCGGCGTGGCGCGGAAGAACCCCCAGAGCGGTGCCCTCGACTGGTATCTGGACACGACGCGCCAAGTCTACGCCAACCCGCGGGCGCGGCAGTTCGGGCTTGCGGCCGACGCGCCCGTCGTCGGCGACTGGGACGGCAACGGCGGCATCCACTGGACGCGGTTCGTCGCCGTCTACGGCCCGCCGATTCAGCAGTGGTTCGTCCGTCATCGCCTGCTCCACCACGACGCCGAGGACGTGACCCAGCGGGTGCTTCTGAAGCTTTACCGGAACATCGCGTCTTACGACCCGGCCGCCGGGGACTTCCGACCTTGGTTGGCGACGATCCTCCGCCGGACTCTGCTCGACGACGTCCGCACGCAATCCAGACACCCGGCAGACGCCGGGGCCGGTGGCTCCGCAGCGCTGGAAGCTCTGGGACAACTTGCCGAGGACGCCTCGGTCGATGATCTCTCGAGCCGTATTGACGACCGCGGACAGCGGCTGATGCGCGAGGCGATGGAAGCGGTTCGCGGGAGCGTGGAACCCCGGAACTGGCGTGCCTTCGAATGCCACGAGTTGGAAAAACGCCCGGCCGCGGAAGTCGCCGCCGAGTTGGGGATGACCACCGGTGCCGTCTACCAAGCCCGCTACCGCATTTTGAAGATGATCCGCAAGGAATACCTCCGCCTCGCCGACCGCGGCACGAGCGAATAACCGATGTCGAATTCCCAATGCCCGCCCGAAGATGTGCTGAAGCAATTCCTGGACGGGAGCCTCGGCCCCGACGACGAACGCCGCACCGATGCCCACGTTTCGACCTGTCATGCTTGCGAAACTCGGCTGGTATCGCTGATGCTCGCGTGGGCCGAGCACCCGCTGGCCGAACCCGATGAAGTCGCCCCGCCCGACGCGGTCGATGGCTACACCATCGGCCCGGAACTGGCGCGCGGCGGCATGGGCATCGTCTACCTGGGGCACGACCCCGCGTTCGGCCGCGATATCGCCATCAAGACCGTGCGTACGAAACTCGCCGGGTCGCCGGCCGCGCGAGGCCGATTCCTGCGAGAAGCGCGAATCGCCGGGCGGTTGCAGCACCCCGGCATTCCGCCCATTCACCGCGTCGGCACGCTGCCGGACGGCCGACCTTACCTCGCGATGAAGCTGATCCGGGGTCAGACGCTGGACGCGCAACCGCACGGTGCCGCCGGACTCCTCGACACCTTCGAATCCGTAGCCCGGGCCGTGGGGTACGCCCACGCCCACGGCATCATCCACCGCGACCTGAAGCCCCAGAACGTCATGGTCGGCGAGTTCGGCGAAGTTCAGGTCATGGACTGGGGCTTGGCTAAGGAACTGGTGGAAACGGCTGAAGACTCGGCCGATCCATCCCCCGCGTCGGTGGATGCGTCGCAACTCGGCAGCATCGTCGGCACGCCGTCGTTCATGGCACCGGAACAAGCGCGCGTCGAAGCCGTCGATGCCCGCGCCGACGTGTTCGGTCTGGGGGGATTGCTGGCGTTCGTGCTCACCGGCCAACCGGTCTACTCCGGGGTCTCACGAGACGACGTCCTCGAGGCCGCTGCGGCCGGCGACCTGAGTGGAATCCGCGGTCACCTCGCGGCGTGCGGTGCCGAGTCGGAGTTGATCGGCCTCGCCATACGTTGCCTATCGATCGATCCGAGTGATCGTCCGGCGAACGGCGGTGCCGTGGCCGAATGGGTGGCCGACTACCGGCACCGCATCACCCAGCAACTGCGGGCGGCGGAAACGGAGCGGGCGGCGGCCGCCGTGCGCGATGTGGAGCAACGTCGCCGGAGGCGTGTCGTCGTGCGGGCGGCGGTCGGGATTGTCGCCGCGCTGACACTCGGCTTGGCCTTCAGCTTGTGGCAGATGTCGCGAGCCAGATCCGAGGCGACGCGGGCCGATCAGAGCGCCGGCGTTGCCCTCCACGAAGCCGAGCGCTCCCGCGACGCCCTGGAAAAGTCCCTGGCCTCGCACGAGCGCCTGATCGGGATGGTCGAGAATGAAATGATCGCTCACGGCAAGCCGACTACGGGCTCGCGGAGGTTGCTACGCGACGCCATTGAGGGGTTCCGCAGCCTGATCGACCGCAACAGCGACCGGCCGGAGGTGCGGCACCGCAACGGGCTGGCCCACATGCGACTTGGTGAGTTGCACCGCCTGCTGGGCGAATCGCAGGAGGGCATTAGCCAAGTCCGCACGGCGATCGATCTGTTCGAGGGTCTAACCGCGGACCACCCTGACACAGTCGCTTACCGGGCGTGCCTCGCCGAAGCGTTCAGTTCGGCCGGATTCCAGGTCCATCATGAACGCGCCCCGGCCGCGCGAGCGAACAAGAAGGAGGCGAATGAGCTATGCGAGCGGGCGGTGGGCCTGTGGGAGGAGGTCACGCGGATCGACGCACGGACGGAGTATCTCGCCCAGCAAGCCGCCGCGAATTACCGACTGGCGGTGATCGCCCGCGACCAGAATGACCACCCCCGCGCGCGGGTGGCGTTCGAGGCCGCCCGTCGCTGGCAGGTGAAGACGCTTGAGCAGGACCCTCGGGAGCCAAAGCATCGCAGCGAACTGGCCCAAGTGTGTAACAGTATGGCCTATTATTTGACGAACACCGGGGAGGCCGAGGCCGGCCGCGAGTGCGCCGCCGTCTCCGTATCGACACTGCGGGACATGGTCGGCAAGGATGGCGACGACCTCCGCGACGAGGTCGAATGGTATCTGGCGCATCGACTCCTCATCAACCACGCCAGGGCAAATAACCAGCCGGACCGGGCGATGGAACTCCTGATGGCCGTGCTGCCAGTGACGGAGCGGCTGGCAAACCTCAACCCTCGGAACAACCAGTTTGCCCGCCAACTCGCCGGCATCCAACGGGAGATCCTGCACGCCCAGAGCGTCCCTACGGATGTCGCAGTCTGGGCGGCGAAAGTGATTTCCACGCTAGGCCCACTCTACCGCGGGTCGCAGCAGCCTCGCCTTAACGACTGGGATGGCTTGCTCGACTGTTACTCGCGGAGGGCGCAAGCCTTCGCGGGACTGAAAAGGTTCGCGGAGGCGCTGCGCGACCATGATGAGGGTATCGCCCTGATCAAAGCCTGGCAGGGCCGAGACAAGCACCGACAGCCCGACTTCCTCCGCGAGCGGTACCGGGACCGCACCCGGTGGCAGATGGCCTTGGGGCGATACCGTGAAGCCGCCCTGGATGCCGATGACGCCGCCAAACTCGCCGCGCCGGCCGAGGCTTGGCGCGACCAACTCAATGCCGCCGAGGCGCGAGCACTGGACGGGCGCATTACGGAGGCGTATTCCAGCGCGACCGTTCTGGAGAAGCACCCCCATCTCGAAGTGATTCACGCCTTGAATCAACTGACGATAATTTATGATCTTCACAGTGATTACCTCAGCAAAAATACCTACGTCCGCGCGAAAAACGACCTGGTCATCATTGACTTGTTGACGAGGTCGCTGGGGAAGACGGCTCAGACCGAAATTGCCGCTCGGATGAGCTTGCACCAGCGCCGGGCGCAGCGGTACGAGGGTGCTAAACGCTGGGATGAGGCAGGCGACGACTGGGAGGTTGCTCTGAAATTGATGAACCCCAAACAGAATCCGCGTGTTAGTAGCGAGTACCGCGAAAAGGCTTCCTGGATGCGGTACAACGCGGGCAAGCCCGCGGAAGCGATGCGATTGCTCGAACCGCTTGGGCAGGACGTCCCGCAAGACCAACTTTACCCCTTGGCCTTCTTGTGGGCGCGAATCGCGGGGCACGACAAGCTACTCCCGCCCGTGAGTGACGAAGCCTCGCGTCAATCGTTAGCGTTGTTGGAGTCAATCCTCCAACGGAAGGTTCCCTTTAGGAAGCCCCTGTTGGATTTCATTGAGAAGGACGCGGTGTTTGCGCCCGTAAGGAAGTTGGCGGCATACAAGGAGTGGCGAGACGCCATGGCCCCGACCGTGAAATAGTGCCACTCGACAAGCCCACTTTTTCCCGACGAGGAACCGAAGGGATCGCACGCCGAGAGAATCTCCGGGCGGGCTGAGGGACCTGGAACCTGCCCCGGCCGCTCCCCTAGTGCAGGATCAGGTCGCCGGCTTTGCCAAGAGTGGTTGGGGCTTGCACCCGTAATAGTCGCACGCCCGCTGCCGCACCTCGTCCGCCGACAACTTCCGGTCCGGTTCGACGATGGCCCGCTTGCCGTGCACCCACTTCGGCTCGATCGGGTTCAGCCACGGGGCCTTCACCGGCAGCCCGCACACCCGGATGCGGCACCCGCTCTTGGCCCGCCGCACCCGCCGGTTGTGCCGCTCGACCCATTGCCGGACCCGCTTGCTCACGTGCCAGGCGGCGTTGTCCCAGACGAGGACGAACACGTTCTTCCCCTCGCCCGCCAGTTGCCCACACACCCATCCGAGGAACTCCTCGGTGGTCGCACTCACCGGCCGCCCCTCACAGAACCGGAGCATCATCCCGCCGGTGTCGGACCGCAGAACCCCGTAGCAGGCGACCGCTTCCCGCCCGCCCGCCCCCTTGGGGTCGCGGGCGTTGGCCCCGAGTCGGAGCGGGTCGCCGGCCGCCCACGCGAAGAGGTCGGGTTGGGCCAGCCGCGTCCACCAACACTCGTCCTGGAACCCGACCACCCAATCGGGGTTGCCCGCGGCCCGGGCGATCAGCCGATCCCGCAGTTTTTTTTCTTGGCGTAGTCGGGGTCCGGACTGGTGATCCAGTGCTTGGCCCGCGTCCACCCGATGCCGAGCCGGGCGAGCACGCCCCGCATCCCCTCGGCCGTCAGCCGCCGGGTCGTCCACCCCCGGGCGTGACAGACTTCGGCCGCCAGGGCGAGCGTCCACAGGCTCGTGGGCTTCCCGAACTCCCGGGGCCGGCGGTGGAGCAGGTCCTTGAGGCCGTCGTCGTGCGTGCGGTCCCAGACGCGAGCCGGGGCTTTGGCCACCGGCGGCTTGCGAGTGAGGCACCCGAGCCCGTCGGCGTGGAACGCCCGGATCGCGTTGCGGACGGCTTGGGCGGACAGCCCGACGGCGGTTCCGACGACCGCCGGCCCGGCCCCGCCGGCGCTGGCGAGGAGGGCTTGGGAGCGGCGGACGGTGAACCCGTCGGCCGACCGGAGGCCACGCCGGAGGGCCTGCCGCTCGTCGGCCGTCAGTTCGCGGACCAGCATGGTTGGTGTCATCGGGTTAGCTTATGCCGACCGACGGAATGGCACACCAAGCGATCTGATCCGGCACTAGGCGCGAAGATGACGAGTCTGAAAGGGCTGACCCGCGCCGCCAGCGCCCGATCAAGGCCGCCGTCATAGCGAATTCCAAGGACCAGGACTCGCGGCCGACGCCAAACCGAAATAACCGCGTGAAGGGCCGGCGTACTCCACCTCGGTTCCTCTTCCACAGTGATCGGAGTTCTCGCCATGGTTGCACCGTCGCGATGCGTCGTTCTGTTCGTTGCTCTCGCCGCGTTCGGCTGTGCGGCGGCCGACGAACCTCGGCCGGGGCCGTCCCCGAAGCAAACCGGCGACATCGATCACTTGACTCGCGTCCTCGATGCCCAAATCGACGCGGCCAACGAGCAGATCAAAGCCAAGAAGGGCAAGATCGACCCCGACGCTCTCGGGCTTCGCGCGACGGCGAGGTACTTCAAGGGCGAGTATGCGGCCGCGCTCGACGACGTCGATCTCGTGATCAAGGAATACCCGTTCAAGAAATCGTTCCGCATCTTGAAGTGGAAGTGCCGCTGCCTAGCATCGGTCGCCGAGCCGGCCAAGCACCGCACGTCGGCCGATGAAGAGTCGACATGGCTGAAAGAGAAGATCGTCCTCCATCCGAGTTGGGTGCCGGCGGCTGGCTTGCTCGACGCGGCAGCGCGAAAGAAGACGCTGCGCTTATACGCCGCGGCGTGGGCCTACGCCGTCTCGCGCGACGCGGAGTTGAAGAAGGCGGCCGAAGCGGAGAATCGAGCCGCGTTCGTCGAGTGCTGCCTGTTAGTTGCCCAGGAAGCGCAGCTCGAAAAGGAGCAACTCACGGCGGTGCGAGAAGTGCTCTTGGAACACCGCCGCACCGAGCGAGCGACCATCCTCGAAATGCTCGACGTGTCGAAGGATTCGGTGAAGACGACGACGAAGCTGCTTCGGGAACTGAATGCGCCGCTCGATTTTCCTGCGCCGAAGTCGCGTCTGGAAGCCGAGGTCAACGAGGGGATCAACCAGCAGTTCCGCATGGGGTATTACGTGCCGTATTACACCGCCAAGCTGAAAGCCGACCGCGAGTTCATCGAGTGGCTGAACGCGATCTTGCTCGCGCCGGACAAGTGACCTTTCCCCGGACGATGGGGTGCTCCCGAACCGGGTTGGTGCGGCAACCGATTATGGCAAATCGATGCGTCGGCAGTCCGAATTCACCGGCCTGCTCACGCCGGCTGCTCGCCGAAAAGTGTCCATCTTGGCGAGCGGCCGGTGTGAACCGGCCGGTCCCCTGGTACGCCGTGTCCCCGGTCCGCTTCACCCCCGGCGGGCCCACCACCCGCGTGCGGTCGTACACCTTCTTGTCATGCGTCTTGCAGGGAACGCCCCGGACACGGCGGCGATCCGCACCCGCCGCTTCCCGCCCGCGACGAAGCCGCCCGTCACTCGCTGGTGATGTTGGAGTCAATGCTCCGGCGAAAGGTTCCGGTCGGGAAGCCGCTGCTGGACTTTATCGACCGGGACGCGATGTTTGCGCCCGACCGGAAGTTGGCGGCGTATAAATAAGGAGTGGCGAGACGACGCGGCCCGCCGGTACGACCACAGTTCGTCCTACAGGCCATAATTCAGTGAAATTCTCGGGATGCACGCGAGATGGGACAAGCGGACAAAGACGGGAGGGCAGAAAGAGGGCAGAGTTGGCCTTTCACACTCAATGTATCCGGTGTACAATCCCTACGTCGAATCGCCGCAATTTCTTTGTATTTCAGGGATTTCGACGCAACCTCAACACATCCGCGACTCAGTCGAAATATCTGTCAACCAGTTGCAGCGCCCGGTTCGTGGGGGGCCCCGGGCGGCCGGGAACTTCGGGGCGGCCCCGCCTATCGTATCCGTGGCGTCGGGGTCCGGCGATCACGCCCGTCACGTTTCTGGTGCCGCCTCCGCGCGGCCCGATGGTTCGCTTGGGTCGGGGGGCGATTTTCGGCCCACTCGTTGGTGACGCACCCCTGTCAGTAGCCGACTCCGGTGCGATCCCGTTGGGACGGCTGGTTCCCGCTGCCGACCCCCCCGCCGCATCCCGACGCCACTTTTTCCTTTCCCCGTCCGGAGGATCCCATGTCCCTCTCCCGAGCCCCCTCGCCCCCGTCCCGGATCGCCGACGCCGACCGCCGCGCCGCCGGGGAGTGCGCCGAACTCGCCTCCCTGCCCGTGCGGCACGCCCACGCCGCCGGCCTCGACGTCGGCGACTCCACCCGCTGGGTCTGCGTCGAATCGACCCCCGACGGCTCCGACCCCGTCCGCGAGTTCCCCGCCCACACCCCCGGCCTCCGCGCCCTCGTCGGGTGGCTGCGCGAGTGCGGTGTCACCACCGTCGCCCTCGAAGCCTCCGGCGTCTACGGGCACGTGCTGTTCCTCACCCTCATCGAAGCCGGGTTCACGACGGTGATGACCGCCCCCGCCTTCACGCGGCAGATCAAGGGGCGGCCCAAGACCGACCGCCTCGACCGCCAGTGGATCCGCCGCCTCCACGCCCACGGACTGCTGCCGCCCATCTTCCAGCCCGACGGGGCCACGCAGACCCTGCGCGACTACGTCCGCCAGCGGGCCAACTTCGTCCGGCTGTCGGGCCAGCACATCCGGCGCATGCAGAAGGCGCTCGAGCTGATGAACCTCAAGCTCACGAAGGTGCTCGGCGACGTCACCGGGGCCACGGGCCTGAAGATCATCCGCGCCATCGCCGCGGGCGAACGCGACCCGCGGGCGCTGGCCGCGCTGCGCGACCGCCGCTGCAAATGCGCCGAGGCGGCGATCGCCGAGGCCCTCGACGGCCGCTACCGCCCGGAGTTCGTCTCCGAACTCCGGCACTGCCTGAGCCTGTGGGAGAAGTACGGCGAGGTCATCGCCGAACTGGACGGGGAGATCGCGGCGCACCTGCGCTCCCTGAAGCGGAAGTCGGACTTGCCGGCGCTGCCGCCGAAGCCGCGGGTGCGCGGGACGAAGCCGCACGACCCCGCCTTCGACGTCCGGACGGCCCTCGACTTCGTGCTCGGGGTCGACCTCACGGCCATCGAGGGGATCGACGAAGTGAACGCCCTCACGCTCGTGAGCGAGTTGGGGGGCGACTTCGCGAAGTGGCCGACGGCGGGGCACTTCGCGAGCTGGCTGGGGCTCTGCCCGCAGTTCAAGCAGACCGGGGGCAAGGTGAAGTCGAGCCGCACGCGGAAGGGGAAGAACCGGGCGGGCCGGGCCTTCCGGCTGGCGGCCTGGAGCCTGATCCGCAGCAAGGGCTACCTCGGGGCCTACCTGCGCCGGCAGCGTTCGCGGCTGGGGGCGCCGAAGGCGATCACGGCGGCGGCGCACAAGCTGGCGCGGATCGTCTACGGCCTGGTGAGGTACGGGGTGGCCTACGTGAAGAAGACGGAGGAGGCCTACGCGGAGCAGGTGCGCGAGCGGTTGGAGCGGGGGCTGAGGCGGCGGGCGAAGGAGCTGGGCTACGAGCCGAAGCCG
>JANXTD010000675.1 GCA_025352585.1 Fimbriiglobus sp. | reverse complement strand
CCTGGTCCGCGCCGCGAACGACTTGCTGCCCGAGATGCTCAACGAGGTCCGCGCGGTGCTGGGCAACGCCGAGGACCGCCGCAAGCACGCCCGCGTCGCCACCAACTGGTCGGTGGCGCTGCACCCGCTGACCAGCGACGGTGTTGTCGGTAAGCCTCTCCCCGCGAGACTGCGCGACGTGTCCGGCGGCGGCCTGTGCTGCACGTCGCTGGTGCAAGTCGAGACGGCCTACGTCTACGCGACCTTCCCGGAAGTACCCGGCGTCGCCAACTGGGCGATGCTCACGCGGCTGACCCGCGCCCACCCCGAACCCGGCGGCTACGCCCTCGCCGGCCGCTTCCGCACGGACTTGTAAACTTCACGCCGGCCTGGCGAAGCTCAGCTTCCACCACGGCGTCACCGGCTTGACGGGGGCTACGGCCACCTCCGGTGGCACGGCGGCCTCCTCGGCCTCGGCCGGCGGCGCGGTCCACGTCTGCACCGCGACCCCGAGGATCGTCACGGCGACCACGCCCCCATTCAGGGCGACCGCGTGAGCGTTGACCCAACTCGACAGGTCCGACTTCGTCACCTCTTGAGCGATTAGCAGAGTGCCGTGCCACGACACGAGGACGCCGAGCAGGCTCGTCGTCAGCATCGTCCAGAGCTTGTAGAGCACGACGCCGAGGAGGCCGCCGCCGAGGAAGATTACCCAGAGTTCTTGGACCTGCGGGAAGACGGTTTGGGTCGCGACCCAGGCCGCGACGCCGCCGGTGGCGAACGCGATGACCTTCGCTAACTCGAGCGCGAGCATCCCCGCCGACACGGCCAGCAGCACGCCGACGACCATGACCTGGTGCCCACCCGCCGCCCGCCCCGCGCCGAGGCCCACCAGCCCGGCCGTCAGCGTGATGCCGAAGACGACCCAGAAGCGGTGCCAACGCCAGCCGACTGCCCACAGCAGCAGGCCGACGAAGACGAGGAAGCCGGCCGCGCCGAACGAGAGGCCGTTGCCCGCCGCGAGGATGTCGCCCTGAATCAACTGCATACTCGAATCCCGCCGGGCCGCAAACTTAAGCCACCACGATATCACTGGCCGCGACAGCCTGTCAAGCGCGGCGAGCCCACATTGCAACCGTCGCGCCGTAAGTTGTCGGCTAAGTTGACACTCCCCCCGCGGAGTGCGGTGCCCCAGCCAGCGTTCGGAGTCGAGATGCTATCGTCGGACGTGATCGAGCGAATCCTGGCGGCCCTGCCGGCGGCGCGGGTCGGCCTCGTCGGCGACCTGTTCCTGGACCGCTACCTCGACATCGACCCCGCGCTCGACGAGCCGTCCGTCGAGACCGGCCTGACGGCTTACCAGGTCGTCGGCGTGCGCGGCGACCCCGGCGCACTCGGCACCGTAATGAACAACCTGTCGGCGTTGGGCGTCGGCCAGATCGTGCCGCTGACGGTCATCGGCGACGACGGCGAGGGCTACGAGTTGCGGCAAGCCCTCGCCGGCGTGTGCGGCGTCGAGGCGTCGATGGTCATCGTGAGTGGCGAGCGGCGGACGCCAACTTACACGAAGCCGATGGTCGGCGGCCGCGAGTTGAACCGGCTCGACCTCAAGAACCGCACCCCGACGCCGGCACACCTCGAAGACGCGATCCTCGCACGCCTCCCGGAGTTGTTGGCCCGCGTCGATGCGTTGATCGTGCTCGACCAAGTCAGCGAGGGGAATTGCGGCGTCGTCACGGCGCGGGTGCGCGAGGCGATGTGCGCAGCGGCGGGTGGCTTGTTCACCTTGGCGGACAGCCGCGAGCGGATCGGCGAGTTCCGCGGTGTGGCGGTCAAGCCGAACGAGCGCGAGGGCGGGGCGGACATCCTCGGGCTGGCGCGGCGCGTCGGCGGGCCGGTCTTCTGCACCCGCGGCGAGCGTGGCATCGACTTCGCGCAGCCGGGGGGCGTCGAGGCGGTCCGCGTGCCGGGCTACCGCGTCGCGGGGCCGGTGGACGTGTGCGGCGCGGGCGACAGTTGCACGGCCGGGATCGTCGCGGCGACTCTCGGCGGGGCGACGTTTGCGGAGGCGGCCGCGTTCGGCAACCTCGTCGCGTCAATCACGGTGCAGCAACTCGGGACGACGGGAACGGCGACGCCCGCACAAGTGCGGGCGCGGTGGGCGGAAGTCGAAGCGGCGGGCTGACAAGGATTACGCGTGGGCGTTGAGTGCCTGGCGGGCCGGGGGCATCGGCATCGGCGGGGGCGTCATGACGTACTGCAAGGCGTCGTCGGCGCGGGCGCGGACCTCGGCGTCCTCATCGGTCAAGACACTCTTCAAGACCGCCATCACGGCCAGGTTGTCCGGGGCGATCTTCGCCAGCAGCGTCGCGCAGTGGCCGCGCAACTCGGGCGACGGCGACTGGACGCCGGCCAGCAGCGGCTCGACGGCCGCGGTGCCGATGCGCTTCAGGGCGACGGCGACGACGGCCCGCGTGCGGGTCTCCGGCTCGCCGAGCATCGCGATCAGGGCGGGGGCGGCGGGGTGGGCCAGCGGGCCCATTCGGCCCAGCGCCCCGGCGCAGTCGCGGCGGACGCTGGCGTCGGCGTCCTTGAGGCCGCGCGTCAGTTGGTGCAGGGCCGGCAGGGCGGCGGTGGCCTGGTCGCCGAGCGCCCGCGCGGCCCGCCGGCGGACCCGCGCCGAGTCGTCGTTGAGGGCCAGCGTCAGCGACTGCACCCGCTTGCCGGACGACACCGGCAGGTCGGCGAGCGCGACCACGGCCAGTTCGCGGACTTGCGGGTTGCCGTGGGCCATCGCGTCCGACAGAACCTTGTGGGCGAGGTTAATTTGCGAGTCGTTCAGCCCGTGCATCAGGATCGTGAAGACCAGCTTGTGCATGAGTTGCGGGGTGAGCTGTTCCATGAGGAGTAACCTGGGCGTCGGGTAGGATGTCGGGCGGTTACGGGAGGAGTCGGCCGGCGGACGCGAGGGGCGGTCCCGCCGGACGAACGGTAGTCCACGTCTACTTCAAAGTGGCGACGAGTTTGAGGATTGGGAGGATTGGCCGACGGGGTTCCCGACACGTTTTCGCCGGGGTGAAATCTGCGGGCCGGGCGTGAGTCGGGGCGTCAGCCGGCGCGGGCCGCCGGCCGGGCGAGTTTCAAGAGCAAGAGTTCGAGTTGCAGCCGCTCCGGGAGGGGGCTGCCGCCCTTCAGGCCGAGGTTGATTTCGACGAGCCAGTCGGCGATGCGCAGCAGCCGACCGCGGCCGAGGTGGCGCAGTTGCCGCTCGACGCTCTGCCGGGCCTGCGGCCACTTCGGCACGCCGGCCGCGTCCATCGCCGGCCCCAGCGACTGCCCCGCCGCGATCAGCCTCCCGACGGTGCTCAACTTGCGCAACTGTGCGGTGAGCGGCCCCAGAATCGCCAGCCCCGCCTCGCCCTCTTCGAGGAGTTCGCCGAGGATGCCGAACGCCTCGCCCGGCTTGCCCTCGCCGATGGCGTCGAGGATGCGGAAGACGTTGGCCGCGCGGCTGCGTCCGACGAACGCCTCCACGTCGTCGGGCGTGACCTGCTTGCGCGAGCCGATGGCGACCGCGAGCTTGCCGAGTTCCTGGTCGAGCAGCCCCAACTGCGGGCCGACGCGCTCGACGAGCGCAGCCGCGGCGTCGGCGGTGAGCTTGCGGTGGTGGCGGCTGTCGCACCACTTGACGCACCACGCCTCGACCTCGTCGAGCTTGTACGGCGAGTGCGGCTTGCAGACGATCTTGGCCGCGTCCGGCAACGCCTTGGCCAGCTTCGTTGTCTCGGGGAAGGTCTTGACCTCCAGAATCAGCACGCCGACCTTGCTCGGGCTGACGAAATACTTCTCGAGTGCCAGGCGGTGTTCGGTGACGAACGGGTCGGCCGACTCGACGATGACGATGCGCAGCGGGGCCAGGAACGGCAGCGTGTCGAGTTCGTTGCGGACAGTGGTGATGTCGAGCTTGTCGGGGGCGTAGGCCGACACGGCGAACTCGCCGTCGGCGTCGCCGAGGAGGCCGGCCACGATCACGTCGCGGGCGCGCCGCTTGAGGAATTCCTCCTCGCCGGAGAGGACGAAAACCGGCTGCCGGGCGACCTTGCCGCCGCGGTCGAGGAATGCCATCGCGTCCATGATGCGATCCGTAGGAATGTCTTTGCAAGCGTTAGGGCGGGCCGCCACAATACGCGGAGATCGTTCGCCGTCTCGCCTTCATTCGTCCGCGATCCCAGGTGCCCCGTGCAAATCCATTGTCCGAACTGCCGCGCGCAGATCAACTCGAAGCCGCCCAAGCCGGGCAAGTACACGCCGACCTGCCCGAAGTGCGCGACGCCGTTCGCGCTGGTCGTGCCGGCCGACCCGGAGCAAGCGGCGTCGGTGCGGAGACTGCCCGCCGAAGTCTCCGCCTCGCCGGAGGCGACCGCGGACTTCGGCGGCTACGCAAACGCGGCGACGCAGGAGGCCACCGGCGAGCACTCGCCCCGGCCGGCCCACGAGCAGACGACGCCGCTGGCGACCAGCCCGTACCACGACACGGCCGAGAGCGCCGTCGATCCCGAGGCGACGGCCGACTTCGACGCGCCAGCCGCGGCCAAGGCGAAGCGGCCGGCGGCCGTGCGGCCCCCCGACTTGCCGGAGCGACTCGGCGGCTACGCCCTCGGCAGGCAACTCGGCGCGGGCGGCATGGGGGCCGTCTACCTGGCACGGCAGGTGTCGCTCGACCGCGACGTGGCGCTCAAGGTGATGCACGCCAACTGGGCCAGCGACCCGGTGTTCCTGGCCCGCTTCACACGCGAGGCCTACGCGGCGGCGCAACTGAACCACCACAACGTCGTGCAGATTTACGACGTCGGCTCCGACGCGGGTGTCAGCTTCTTCAGCATGGAATTCGTCGAGGGCAAGTCGCTCGGGCAGGTGCTGCTCAAGAGCCGCACCGTCGAGCCGGCGGTCGCGGTCGGCTACGTCATCCAGGCGGCGTGCGGCCTGAAGTATGCCCACGACCGCGGCATGGTCCACCGCGACATCAAGCCGGACAACCTCATGCTCAACGTCGAGGGCGTCGTCAAGGTCGCCGACCTCGGACTCGTCAAGACGCGCGGCATGACCGCCACCGACGACGCGGCCCCCACGACTCCGACGGCGCGCGGGGCCGGGCCGTCGAAGTTGCAGGCGGTTTCGGCGGACGTGACGAGTGCCGGCACGGCGATGGGCACGCCGTCGTTCATGGCCCCGGAGCAGTGCCGCGACGCCTCGGCGGTGGACCTGCGGGCCGACATCTATTCGCTGGGCTGCACCCTGTACGCGCTCCTGGCCGGGCGGACGCCGTTCCAGGGCAAGACGGCCGTCGAGCTGATCGCGAAGCACCTCAACGACGCCCCGCCGCCGCTCGAAGCCGTCGCGCCGGGCGTGCCGCGCGAGTTGGCGGCGATCGTCGGCAAGACGCTCGCCAAGGGGCCGGCCGACCGCTACCAGACGATGGGCGAGTTCGTCGCCGCCCTGCGCGGCTGGCAGGAGGCGTCGAAGGCCGGGCCGCCGCGCGCGAGTGACGAGCAGATCCACCTGCTCGAAGCGCTGACCGGGCAACTGCGCGACCACCCGCTGGCGAAGTTCGGGGCGAAGTTCGCCGCGGCCCTGCCGCTCGCCGGACTGGCCGCCGGCACGCTGTTGCTGTTCGTCAAGTCGTCCGTCGGCGGGGCGATTCTCCTGGCAACGGTCAGCGCCGTCGCCACCGGCTTCGTCGCCTCGGGGCTGCTGACCGGCTCGCACCTATTCCGCAAGGCCCGCGAGTGGGCCTTCGGGGCGCGCGTCCTCGACTGGCTCACGGCCGTCGTCGCGGCGCTGCTGTTCCTCGTGGCGCTGTACTTCGCCGGGCTACTGCTGCCGGGGCTGGTTGGCGTCGCGTTGGGCGCATTACTGGGCGTCGGCTTCGCCCTCGGGGTGTCGCGGCCGGTCGCCGCGCGGCGGGCCAAGTCTCGCGACGACTTCAACGCCGTGCTCAAGCGCCTGAGGCTGGCCGGGATGGACGAGGACGGCGTGCGCGAAGTCCTGGTTCTGACGGCCGACAAGGATTGGGAACTCGCCTACGAGACCGTCTACGGCTACCCGGCGAAGCTCGCCAAGCGGGCCGAGTTGGCCGCGAAGGGCGACGCCCGGCTCAAGTTCGCCGCGTGGCGCGACGGCTTAATCGAGCGCCTCGACGCCGCGGCCGAGGCCCGCACTCAGGCCCGCGCCCGGCGGCACCTTCAGGGCGTCGAGCAGCGCCGGCTCGTCGCCGAGGGCGTCAGCGCGGCGGACGCGAAGGGCCAGGCCCACGGCGCGGCCGACGACCTCGTCGCGCAGGGGGCCGAGATCAAGGCGGCCAACCGCGACGCGACCAAGAAGGTTGACGTGCGGGCCGTGCTGAGCCGCTACGAACTCGCCAAGATGCGCGAGACCGCCCGTCCCCGCGGCTCGCTCGGGAGCCGGCTCGCCCGCCGCGGCCTCCGCGCCGCCTTCGGCCCGCAACTGCGACTCCTCCTCGGCGCACTGCTCGTCGTCGGCGGGTTGATGTGGGCGCGGCAGAACCAGGCGGCGCTCGCCGGGGCTGAGGCGGTCGCCGGCGGGGCCGAGAGCGTCAAGCTGGCGAAGCAGCAAGCGGTGACCCTGTTGCACGTCCTCGGCCACGAGGAGACCAAGCCGTTGAGCCTGCCGCTCGTGCCGACGGCGCTGACCAACCTGTTCGACACCGTCAACCCCGTCGTCGCCGGCGTCGTGCTGGTCCTCTCGGCGTTCCTCTCGAACCCGCTAGCGATCCTGCTCACCGCGGTCGGCGCGCTGCTGGCGTTCGGCGGCCACAAGGTCGGCGTGGTGCCGGAGTTGGCCGCGGTGAAGGCCAGCCACCTGACGGCCGCGGCCGGGCTGGCGTGCGCGGCGGTCGCAGTCGTGGCGCTCCGCCGGCGGTCGCGCTCGTGACGCGACCGCGGTTCCCCGCCGAGGGCACCGGTTTGCCTCCCCACCCCCCCGGTGTCCTTGTCCCGCGGGGCCGATTGCCTTAAACCAACGGCGTTCGACCCCGCGAATTTTGGGTGCCGCCGGATGCAACAGGTGCTGGTTTTCCTGCCGTTCCACGCGGACTTCCTCGACCCGCGCGGCCTGCCCATCTACGGCTTCGGCGTCATGCTGCTGCTCACGCTGGTGGTCACGGCGATGGTCTGGGGGCCGCCGCGCGGCAAGCTCGTCGGCGTGCCCGACGGCAAGATGCTCGACCTCGGCATCGTACTGTTCGCCACCGGCATCGCCGGCGCGCGGGTACTCTACATGATCCAGTACCGCGACCAGTACGGCCCCGGACCGCTCGACTTCGTGGCGCAGTTCTTCGAGTTCCGCAAGGGCGGCATCGTCGTCTACGGCGCGGTCGTCGGCGGGCTGCTCGGCTACGCGGCGTTCTACCGGCTCGTGCTGCGACGCTTCAAAATCTCCGGCTGGAAGCTGGCCGACGCCGTCGCCCCGCTGATCGCCACCGGCCTGGCGATCGGCCGCATCGGCTGCTACCTCAACGGCTGCTGCTGGGGCCAACCGGTCTGCGCGGAGTGCCAACCGGTGCCGCTGTCGGCGACCCTCGGCGAGTTCCCGCTGCTGACCGCCCACGCCCGCGAGCAAGTCTGCCTGCCGCCGCGCGAGGGCAGCCGGATGCCGCAGATCCACGGGCTGCAAACCTCGACCGGTTTTTCGGCCGCGCCGCGGTTGCCCGTCGGCACCGGCGACCAGCGCACGCTCGTGACCGGTGTCGAACCCGGCTCCGCGGCGCTGCGGGCCGGCCTGCGGTCCGGCGACCGCATCACGCACGTCAACGGCCAGCTCAACGCCACGATCGTCGAATTCTCCGGCGACCCGGCGCTGGTCGCCGCCGCCAAGCCGCGATTGCTAGAGACGCGCGGGGTGGCGCTGCCGTTCTCGCCGGACGACGCCAACGGCACCTTCCACCGCGTCGGCTTCGACGAGCCGGAGGACGCCCGCGTCGGCGTGCTGCGGCTCAAGGACTTGCGCGACGCCGGGCTGCTGGTCTACTCGCGCGACCGCCTCACTGACCTCGTCGAGCACTGGCCGCGCGGCGAGTCGCAACTGACCCTCGGCGTCGTCCGCGACGGCGTCCCCACGACGATCACGTTCACCCCACGCACCGTCAGCTTCTTCCCGACGCAGCTCTACGAAACCGTGAGCATGGCGTTGCTCGTGGTGCTCCTGCTGGCGTTCCAGCCGCTGCGCCGCCACGACGGGCAGATGATGGTGCTGCTCATGCTCGGCTACTCGGCCCACCGCTTCCTCAACGAGGCGCTCCGCATCGAGCCGACCTACGCCCTCGACTTGACGCTGTCGCAGTGGATCAGCCTGGCGATTTTCGCCGCGGGAATGCTGCTGGAAGCGTACCTGCGGCTGACGATGCCGCGGCTGCCGGCGGGGCTAACGCCGCTGTCGGAGGGTGTAACGCCGCACGCGGGTTAAGTTTTGTTAGCCGGACGCGCAAGCGAGGGGAGCAAGTCCGCGTTGACGGTGTTGATGGGGGAGGCTGTTTTGTCTTGAACCACCCGCGTTGTCCACCGGGACTTGTTCCCGTCGCTTGCGCGTCCGGCTAACAAGACAGAGTAACGCGACGCCCGCTGCCGCCGTGAACCCCCTGGTATTGCGCGTGTCCGTCGGGGTACAATACGCCGCCTCATTCCCCCGCCTGGAGCAACCCCATCAGTAAAGCGTTTGAATCGCAACGGGACGAATTCTCCGTCGCCCAAGAGCGGGCCGTCCTGGTGAGCATTTCGCTGCCCGACCGGCCGTGGCTGACCGCCGACCCGTGCGACGAGATCCGCGGCCTCGCCGAGTCGGCCGGGGCCAAGGTCGTCGCCGAGATGACGCAGAAGCGCCACGACATCCAACTCGGCACCTACATCGGCTCCGGCAAGTTGCGCGAACTCGGCGAACTCGTCGAGTCGAGCGAAGCCGACGTGGTCATCTTCGACAACGACTTGACGCCGGCGCAAGCTCGTAACCTCGAAAAGGCGCTGAGCGTCAAGGTGCTCGACCGCAGCGAAGTGATCCTCGACATCTTCGCCACGCGGGCGCAGACCCTCGAAGCCCGCCTGCAAGTCGAGTTGGCCCAACTCGAATACTCCCTGCCGCGGCTCAAGAACATGTGGAGCCACCTGTCGCGCCTGGGCGGCGGAGGTATTGGCACCCGCGGGCCTGGCGAGACGCAGCTCGAGGAAGACCGCCGCATTGCGAATTTGCGCATCCGCGACTTGAAGCACAAGCTCGACGACGTGGTCGCCCGCAAGGAGCGCGAGGTCAAGAGCCGCGGCGACATGCCGACGGTGTCGCTGGTCGGCTACACCAACGCCGGCAAGTCGCGGCTGATGAACGCCTTGACCAACTCGGACGTGTTCGTCCAGAACAAGCTGTTCTCGACGCTCGACACGCGCACCCGGCAGTGGCACGTCAAGGACTTCGGCAAGGTGCTGCTCTCGGACACGGTCGGCTTCATCCGCGACCTGCCGCACGACCTCGTGGCGAGCTTCAAGGCGACGCTCGCCGAGGCCCGCCACGCCCGGCTGTTGCTGCAAGTCGTTGACGCCAGTAACCCGCTGGCCGAGTTGCATTTGAAGGCCGTCAACGACGTGCTGGCGGAACTCGACTGCAAAGACAAGCCGATGATCCTGGTGCTGAACAAGATCGACAAGCTGCCCGACCGCTCGTACCTCGACGTGCTGCGGGCGCACCACCCGCGTGCCATCGCGATTAGCGGGCTGACCGGCGAGGGCGTGCAGGAGTTGACCGACGCCGTCGTAGAGATGCTCTCGACCGACATCCTGGCGGTCGAGTTGGTCTTCTCGGCCGGCAACGGCAAGTTGCTGGCGTTCCTGAACGCCCACGCGGAGATCACGCACCAGGAGTACCGCGGCAACGACGTGGTCGTGCGCTGCTTCTACCCCCGGCCGCTGCTGCACCACCTGCGCGGCGACGGGGTGCGGTGGGTCGAGTTGCCGCGCGAGATCAAGGGCTTCGTTGCCGAAGCCGGTTGATTCCGGCCGACGTGGGAATAGGATTGCGGCAACCCGCCGCAGCACGCGGGTTCCCGCCCCTCACCCCTCTTCCGAGACTCCGATGCGCCTGCTGTTCACCCTTGCTCTCCTAGGCCTCGCCGCCGGGGCCGCCCGCGCCGACGACACGGCCGACTTCCTCAAGGCCGACAACTGGGAGGGGCTGGATCAGTACTGGAAGATCGACGGCACCAAGGTGACCGGCGACGCCAAGGAAGACCCCAAGTTCAACACCTTCTTGTGCAGCAAGACCAAGTACGCCGACTTCGAGATGTCGTTCAAGGTCAAGCTCGTCGGCGGCAAGGGCAACAGCGGCATCCAGGTCCGCAGTACCGTCGTGGACATGAAGAAATTCGTCGTCCACGGCCCGCAGTGCGACCTCGGCCAACAGTATTGGGGCAGCCTGTATGGCGAAGGCGTCGGCGGCATGATGTTGGCCTCGCCCGGCGACTTCGTCAAGAAGCACGTCAAGGAGACCGAGTTCAACGACTACAGCATCGTCGTCAAGGGCACGCACTTCACCATCAAGGTCAACGGCGAGACTTCGGTGGACAAGGACTTCCCGATGACGCCGAACAAGAAGCCGACGCTCGAGACGGGCACGATCGCCTTCCAACTGCACGCCGGCGGGCCGATGACCGTCGAGTACACCGACATCAAGTTCACCGACCTGTCGAAGAAGTCCAAGTAGGCCCCTCATGGACGACGTCCCCTTCGCGCCCAAGTTCGACGACGCGGTTTACCGCCGGGTCCGCGCCGCCTTCGAGGCGGGCGGCCCCGGTGGCGGCGTCGAGACTCTGTGCGCGGAGTTGGAGGCGGCCGGCGAGTTCCAGCCGCTGTTCTACGCGCTGCTGATGCGCCGGCGGGTCGAACTCGGCCTGACGCCGTTCCCGCTCAGCCCGGCGACCGAACTGCCGACGGACGCGCACGAGGCTTACGAGGACGGCATCCGCCAGGCGGCCCGCAAGGTCGGCACGATGCTGCTGGCCCGCGGCGACATCGCCAAGGCGTGGGCCTACTTCCGCATCATCAACGAGCCGGGGCCGGTCAAGGAGGCCCTCGCCGCCTACGCCCCCGGCCCCGACGATGACGTTTACCCGCTCGTGGAAATCGCCTGGCAGCAGGGTTTGGCACCCGAAAAAGGCTTCGACCTGATCCTCGACCGCAGCGGCGTCTGCTCCGCGATCACGATGGTCGGCTCCGCCGACCTGAACGCCAACCCGGCTTTACGTGACTACTGCGTCAAACGGCTTGTGCGGGCACTGCACGCCCAACTCACCGAGCGCCTCGCCGGCGACCTGAGCCAGCGCAACGTTACGGCGTCCGACGGGGCGACGATCCCGCAGATGCTCGCCGCGCACCCCGAGTTGATGGCCGACGACGCCTACCACATCGACACGTCGCACCTGTCGTCGGTCGTCCTCGCGGCGATGCAGTTGCCGAGGTGCGTCGAGCTCGACCTGGCCCGCGAGTTGGCCCTGTACGGCACGAAGCTCTCGGCCAACTACACCGGCGACAACGACCCGCCGTTCGAGGCGACCTACGCCGACTACCTGCCGTACCTGAACGCCGTCGCCGGGATCGACACCGACGCCAACGTCGCGCACTTCACGGCGAAGCTCCCCGCGGCGGCGGTAGAAGGATACCGCTTCCCGGCCGAAGTCGTCGTGAACCTGCTGTTGAAGCTCGACCGCTTGCCGGCGGCGTTGGCCGTGGCGCGGGAGTTCCTGGCCGACGCCGACGAGGGGGGCATGAGTTGCCCTGGCGTGATGGAACTGGCCCGCCGCGCCGGCGACTACGACGCCCTGGCGGCGCAGGCTATGACGAAGGGCGACCCCGTGAGTTATCTCGCGTCGCTGATCGCCGCCCAGACCCGGAAGGCGTGAAGTCTCGATGCACGCCCACCTGTTGTCGCTGACCGACGGGCCGAGCATCCTGCTCGACAAGCCGATCCTGCTGTTCGGCCGGCACGCGGATTGTGACGTGCAGTTGAACTCGAAGAAGGTGTCGCGTCGGCACTGTTGCATCGTGCAGGTCGGCGAGAACCTCGTGATCCGCGACCTCGGCAGCACCAACGGCGTCAAGATCAACGGCGAGCGTGTCGTCGAGGGCGTTCTGACCCCCGGCGACGAACTGATTATCGGCAACTACCGCTACCAAGTCTGCGGCGACGTGATCGGCCGGCCGACCCGGCAGGTCGGCTGAGGCCTCACTTCTTCGGGTTGATCATCTTCAACGCCTGCCCGGCGGCCTTGCCGAGCTTGCTCTTCTTGTCCTCGTCGGCCATGACTTTGCGCAGATCCTTGGTCGCGTCCTTGGCCTCCTTGCCCATCTGGCCGAGGCCGGCGATGGCTCCCAACTTGACCGCCTCTTCCTTGTCTTCTTGGATCATCTTGACCAGGATCGGGATGACCTCCTTGGGGTCGGGGTCGATCATGCCGACCGCCTTGGCGGCCGCGGCGCGGACGGCGGTGTCCTTGCTCTCGAGGGCCTTCATCATCTCGGGCACGGCGTCCTTGATGGCCGACTTCTGGATCTGGCCCAGCTTCGCCAACTCTTCGAGGGCGTAGACTTTCGCCTTCGCGTCCTTGCCGGTCTTCAACTCGGTGAGGAACTTCTCGGCGTCCTCCTTCTTGCCGGCGAGCGCGAAGCCTTCGGGGCTGATGAGCAGGAGGAGGCCGAGCGTGAGGCCGGCGAGGGCGAAGGTCTTCGACAGGAGGCGACGCGACATCGAACTAGGCTCCGGTACGGGGCAGGGGAGTAGGCCGTCACGCTTGAGAACACCGTCGCGGCGGCAAAGTTCCGCAATCACGCGCCGCTGAAGAGTGCGGCGATCGGCTGGCCGCTGTTGAGCGTCACCGGCCGGCCGAAGCGGTCGCGGACTTCGCTGTCTGGGGCGACGCCGAGGGTCTGGTAAATCGTCGCCCCGACGTCGTCCGGCGAGATCGGCACCGTCGCTGGGAACGCGGCGATCTTGTCCGACTTGCCGATGACCTGGCCGCCGCGGACGCCGCCGCCGGCGAACAGCCCGGAGAAGCAGGGGGCCCAGTGGTCGCGGCCCGGCTTGTCGCCACTGAGCTTGGGCGTGCGGCCGAACTCGCCGACGACGACGACGAGCGTGTCGTCGAGCATCCCCAGACTCGACAGGTCTTCGAGCAACGCCGACACCGCCTTGTCGAGTTGCGGCACCAAGTCCTTCTTGAGGCGGTTGAAGATGTCGCCGTGGCTGTCCCAATTCTGGGCCTTACCCATGTTGGCCTGCACCACGGGGACGCCGGCCTGAACGAGCCGCCGGGCGAGGAGCAGCGACTGGCCGAATTCGTGGCGGCCGTAGCGGTCGCGGGTGCCGTCCGGCTCGCGGTGCAGGTCGAACGCCGTGCTGACCTTGCCCGACGCCAGCAACTTAAACGCCTGGCCCTGCTGGTCGGTCAGCTTGCGGGCCTCGGCGACCGCTTCGAGGCCGCGTTGCGACTGGTGCAGGCCGTCGAGCAGGAGCTTGCGGTCGGCGAACTGCTCGACGGAGATGCCGGCCGCGGGGGCGACGTTCTCGACGCGAAACCCCTTCGCGTTGGGGTCCTGGTTCAACTGCCACGGGTCGTGCTTCGGCCCCAGGAACCCGGCGTGTTGGCCCGGCCACATCAGCGGCGGCTGTTGCAGGTGCCACGGCAAATGCACGCCCGACGGCAGCCCGTCGGTGCGGGGCCGCAGGGCGTTGACGGCGGCCCCGTAGCACGGCCAGTCGTCGCGGCTGGCGACCTTGTCGAAGAACGCCCCCGGCTGCGTGTGCCCCGTTTGCAGGTGGTGGCACGCCACGAGGTGGTTGTTCTCCTTGTGCGAC
>JANXTD010000653.1 GCA_025352585.1 Fimbriiglobus sp. | reverse complement strand
CGGAGATCAGCGCCCGCTCCAGTTCGAGGCGTAAGGCGACGTGCAGGTTGTACGTCGCCTCGTCGGCCTCGACGCGGATCAGCGACGGCTTGACCTCGCTCACGGCGAACAGGAAGTCGTCGGGCGTCACGTCGTCGAGGGTACCGGGGAAGGCCTGCCGCAGGCGGGGGAAGTACGACGCCCAGAAGTCCGGGGAGCGGCCGACCTGGTTCTCCCAGAGCCGCGACTGCGACTCGTGGATCCCCAGCGAGCAGTAGCCGCCCGCCGGCTGGCCGAAGCGGTCGCGCGGCAGGTTCTGCTCGTAGAGGCCGTGGCCCGCCTCGTGCAGCACGCCGAAGAAGGCCTCGTTGAAGAACTTGGGGTTGTAGCGGGTCGTGAGCCGGCAGTCGCCCGGCCCGACGCCGCTGCAAAAGGGGTGCGCCGCGGTGTCGAGCCGGCCGCGCGTGAAGTCGAAGCCGACCGCCACCGCGGCCGACTCGGCGAACCAGCGCTGGCGGTCGATGGGGTAGTCACGCTCCAGCACCCCCGGCTTGGGCTTGCGGCCGCTCGCCATCGCCGCGGCGATCATCGGCACCAGCGACTTCGTCAGGTCGGCGAAGAGCGCGGCGACGCCGACGGCCGTAGCCCCCGGCTCGTACTCGTCGAGCAGCGCGTCGTACGCCTCGCCGGCGAAGCCGACGGCGGCCGCCTCCTCGCGCTTGAGTTTGACGATGCGTTCGAGGTGCGGCTGGAAGCCGGCGAAGTCGTCGTCGTGCCGCGCGGCGGTCCACGCCTCGTGCGCGTCGGAGGTCGCCTTGGCCAGTTCCTCGACGAGTCGCCGCGGCAACTTCACCGCGCGGTCGTAGCTGTGGCGCAGTTCGCGCACGTTGGCCGCCGCCAGGTCGTCCGCGAGTTCGGGCAGTCCCGCCTCGCAGGTCGCCAGGCTCTCGCCGAGCCGCGGGTCGGTGGAGCGCTCGTGAGCCAGCGCCGCGAGCAGCGTCAGTTGGTCGCCGCGGAAGCCCGCCCCGCCGTGCGGCAGGTACGTCTGCTGGTCCCAGCCCAGCACCGCCGCGCACGACTGCAAGACGGCGTGCTCCTTGGTGCGGCGTAACAGTTCGGCGTAAGCGATCGTAGGTGTCATGGGGGCCATGATAGCCGAGCCGCCCGCGTCGGCGGCGGGTTTCCAGACGCCCGCAGGCCCGGAAGCCCCCCGCCGACGCAGTCACCTCGCGGCGAGTTGCGCCGCGACGAGTGTGAGCAGCCCGAAACTGATGACGGCGTTGACCTTGAAGAAGGCGTCGTTGACGCGCCGCAAGTCCGTCGGCGACACGATCGCGTGCTGGTACGCCAGCAGCGCCCCGATCGGCACCAGCCCGGCGAAGTAGACGGTGCCCAACTCGGGCGTGGCCAACCCGAAGGCGATCAGCGCGGCGAAGGTCACGGCGTGGCACGCCGCCGCGAGTCGCAGCGCGTTGCGCACGCCGAGCCGCGCCGGCAGGCTGTGCAGGCCGGCGGCGCGGTCGAAGTCGGCGTCCTGGCAGGCGTACAGCACGTCGAAGCCGCTGACCCAGAACAGCACGGCCACGCCGAGCACCATCGGCGGTGCCATGTCGTCGAGCGAGAGGATGCCGCGGATGGCGACCCAGGCGGCGACGGGGGCCATCGCCAGCGACACGCCGAGCCAGAAGTGCGCCAGGCTCGTGAACCGCTTCGTCAGCGAGTACGCCAGCACGACCGCCAGCACCGGCAGCGCCAAGTACGCCGGCCAAGGGTTGGCCGGCTCGCGCAGCAGGAATAGCCCCGTTGCGGCGAGGAACGCGACTGAGGTCACGACCGTGAACAGGGTCACCGCGGCGACACTGAGGCTACCGGCGGGCAGGTGTCGGCCGGCGGTGCGCGGGTTGCGGCCGTCAACGTCGCGGTCGGCCAGGCGGTTGAACGCCATCGCCGCCGAGCGGGCGGTGACCATGCACGCCAGGATGCCGACGAGGTCGAGCAGGCGGAACCGTTCGCGTTGCCAGGCGAGCAGAGCGGCGGTGAGCGCGAACGGCAGGGCGAACACGGTGTGGCTGAAGCGGATCAGCCCGAGGTACAAACGCACGCGGTGCAACAAGCGGGTTCGCCTGGGGTGGGTGGGGGAGGTCTCAGTTTAGGAACCGGGCCGGGTCGCGGTTGGAAACCGGTCGTCCCGCGCCTAAACTGTCAACACTCTCCCCACCCCACCCACTTCCCCTGAAGGTTCCTGCGTCATGGCAGTCCACGTCCAAAAGCCGGCCCCCGACTTCAAGGCCACCGCCGTCGTCAACCGCGAGTTCCGCGACGTGTCGCTCTCGGACTACCGCGGCAAGAAGTGCGTCCTGCTGTTCTTCTACCCGCTGAACTTCACCTTCGTCTGCCCCACCGAGATCACCGCGTTCAGCGACCGCATCGAGGAGTTCCACGCCCGCGACACCGAAGTCGTCGGCGTGAGCGTCGATAGCCACTTCTCGCACCTCGCCTGGATCGAGCGCGAGCGCTCGCAAGGCGGCCTCGGCGAACTGCGCTACCCGCTCGTGTCCGACCTGACCAAGAGCATCGCCAGCGACTACGGCGTGTTGCTCGACGGCGGCGTCGCCCTTCGCGGCCTGTTCTTCATCGACAAGCAAGGGATTGTCCGCCACGTCACGATCAACGACTTGCCGCTCGGCCGCAGTGTCGACGAGGCGTTGCGGGTGATCGACGCCTACCAGCACTTCGAGAAGCACGGCGAAGTCTGCCCCGCCGACTGGAAGCCCGGCCGCGCGACGATCAAGCCCGGCGTGGCCGAGTCGAAGGAGTACTTCGCCCAGGTCAAAAACTAGGGCAGCGATATACTTGACTCACCAAGTGGTAGGCATTATCATTTGTTAGTGCCTGAAGTGATTTAGCCGTGGTCGTCGG
>JANXTD010000650.1 GCA_025352585.1 Fimbriiglobus sp. | reverse complement strand
CCGACTTTCGCCAGCGTGTCGAGGAAGGCGCGGCGGGCCGGCGCGCCGACCGGCGGGATGTAGCCGGCGTGCAGCGTCACGTCGGTCAGGCCGAGCGCCACCGTGCGGGCGAGCGCCCACTTGAGGCGGTCGAGGCGCTCGTCTCGCGTCGCCGGGTCGCCGAAGCCGCCGGTGCGCTCGATCGACTGCGGCGACGCGTAGTCCTCGCCGGGGAAGCCGAGCATCGTGCCGCTCATGCGGAAGTTCGCGGCCAGTGCCGCGGCCGGCAGGTCGTCGCCCTCGTCCCAGGCGGCGTGGTGCGGGTCGCCGCAGGCCAGTTGCACGACATCGATTCCCAAGCGAACCAGGAACGCTTGTAACTCGGGGACACTCGTAACCTGGAGCGACCAGCTACAGACGCCGAGGGCCAGCGGTTCGATCGGGCGGGGCGGCATGGGAACCTTTCGGGCGACGCGGTGTTGGATGCCGGAGCCAGTGTAGCGACCGCCACTGTCCGGGGGAACGACGGCCGCGCCCGAAACCCCGACAGGTCGCGCGGCCCAGGCGGCGGAAGCGTGCCACGCCTCGGGACGCGGAAACGCTACGATTCATGGCGTTTGCGAGCGATTCGCCTAACGCCAGGCCCGGCGGCACGCGGCGTGCCATGTGGGAAGTCGAGACCACTTCGCTCAGCTCCCCTCGCCTGGGGAGCGCCTCCGCCCGCCCGGCGGAGGTGTCGGCCCTGGGCGTCCACGCGGACGCCCAGGGTGACGGCGGAAACGTCAGCGCCCCGCCAGCCACTTCACGAGTTGCCCGGTGACGGCCCCGGTGTTGTCCATGCGCGGCACCTTGTGCTGGCCCCCGGACTTGCCGCGCGACGCCATCCACGCGCCGAATCCGCCCGGCGGCATGACGCGCACCTCGGGCCGTAGCATCGTCAGGTCGCCGACGCGGTGGGCGGCGTAGTCCTCGTTGAGCCGGATCAGTTCGGCGTCGAGCTTGCCGACGAAGTCGTCGAGACGCGCCGGCGGCGGGCCGCGGAACTCCACGAGGTAGAGGTGGTGCCCCGGCTTCGACGGGTCGGTCGGGAAGACCGGGCCGACGTGGTGGTCTTCGGTGAGCACGCCGCACGCCTTGGCCGCGTGGGCGACCGCCTTGTCGATCTCCTCTTGAATCAGGTGCTCGCCGAAGGCCGACAGGAAGTACTTGGTCCGGCCGGTGAAGCGGATCAGCGGCGGCGACTGGCACTCGAAGGTGACCGTGTCGCCGACGAGGTAGCTCCAGAGGCCGGCACACGTCGTGACCAACACGGCGTACTGCACGCCGAGTTGCACGGTGGCGAGCGTGTGCCGCGTCGGGTCGGCCGAGTCGAGTTCGCCGACCGGCACGAACTCGAAGAAAATACCGTGGTCGGGCACGACCCGGAGCAGACCGTGGCGCGGGTCTTCGCTGGCGATGAAGCCCTCCGAACACGGGTAGACTTCGCAGGTCTTGACGCGGTCGTCGCCGATGGCCTGGCGGAAGGTCTCGCGGTAGGGGTCAAACAGCGTGCCGCCGTGGACCACCAGGCGGAGTTGCGGCCACGCCTCGGCCAGCGTCGATTTGCCGCTGAGTTGCTTCACCACGTCGAAGACCTTGAGCATCCACGACGGCACGCCGCTGATCGCGGTGATCGGCTCGGTCAGCGACCGCTCGGCGAGCAACTTGAGCTTGAGTTCCCAGTCGGTGACGAGGCTGAGTTCGAGCGGCGGGAAGGTGAAGGGGCGTTCGAGGTCCATGACCTCCTTGGCGGCGATGCCGGAGAGGTCGCCGGCGAAACTGCCGTCGGCCTGGGTCCGCAAGTCGGTGCTGCCGCCGAGGAAGAAGAACTTGCCAGTCAGGATTTTGGCCCGCGGGTGGACGTGGCGGAACAGCGACAGCGTCGTGTAGGCCGCCCGCTTGTTCGACGCGACCATTTCTCGGCTGACCGGCACGAACTTCGTCGTCCCCGAGGTCGTCCCCGACGACAGCGCGTAGTACGGGATCGCCGTCGGCCAGGTGCCCCCGGCGAGGTTCGGGTACGGGGCCTGCCAGTACTCGGTCCAGAATTTCTCGTAGTCGCGCACCGGCACGCGGCGCTGGTAGTCTTCGACGGTGCGGATCGCGTCGAAGCCGTGGTCGCGGCCGAAGCGGGTCGCTGCGGCCTTGCGCACGAGGTCGAGCAGCGTCGATTCCTGGACGCGCGGCACGTCGAGGGCGTCGTAGGCGCGGACGCGGCGGTGGGCGAGTTGCACGAAGCCGGCGTCGGCGAAGCCGCGGGCCACCCGGTTGTCGATGGCGGGGACGAGCCAGGCGGGCATCGGCGAATCCTCGGGGCCGTCACGGTCGAAGCCCCGCCCGGCGTGGGCGAGGCTTCAGGGTTGAGGCGTCGGGACCGACTCAGGCGGCGACGCGGACGAGCTTGTACTTCAGGCAGACGTAGACGCCGGCCGGCGGGATGTTCAGCGGCACCAGTTGGAACTGCACGTCCTCGAAGTAGCCGCGGTAGAATTGCCAGTAAACCAGCGGCATGTAGGTGAGTTGGCGGAAGGTGCCGTGCTCGCCGAGGGCGCGTGCCGAGCTGGCGATGATCGCGTCGCGGACTTCCGCGGGGAACGACGGCAGCGGCAGGCCCGAGACGATGTGATCGACGTGGGTGATGCCGCGGTCGGCAAGGAGTTGGTCGATGTGGGCCGCGTCGCCCTCGATGATCTCGGCGTTGGGCGCGTAGGCGAAGCGGGTCCGCAGGCGCTTGCAGAAGTCCGGGTCGCGCTCGACGATGACGAGCCGCGTGTGCGGCCGGACGCGGCTGACGAGTTCCTTCGTGATCGGCCCGGTGCCCGCGCCGAGTTCCACGATGCAGCGCGCCGACTCGTAGTCGATGCCCTTGAGGATCTTCCGCGCCAGGAAGCGCGAGCTCGGGGCGAACGAGGCGATGGTGGTGCCGTGCTGGAAGAATTTGCGGATCATCAGCCACCAGTCGGGCGACGCGGGCTTGGTGGGGCTTTTCGGGGCGTTGGCGGGTGAGTTCATTTGGCGACTCGGCTCGGTTTCGACAAGAGGAGTTGGGTCCAGCGCGGGTGGGCGGTCGGCTTGGCGGAGGTCAGGAAGTGCGTCACGAGGCGGTTGATCAGCCAGTGCTTCTCGATCTGCGGCGCGTGCCCACAATGGGGGATGGCCAGGAAGTGACCGTTAGGCAAATCATGTGCCGCGTCTTCGGCCGTTTTAGGGTCACAGATTTTGTCCTCCTCGCCCGTCACGAGTAAGGTTTCAGCGCGCACGTCCTTGAGGCGCTCGCGCACGGTGTGCTCAAGGGTGCCGTTCACGGTGCGCAACAATCCCTTCTTCCACCTGCGGTTGTCGATCGCCTTGACGTAAAAGTTGAGCATGCCGCGGTCGGCGGTGCGGACGTTGTGGAAGGCGCTCTTGACGACGTTGCCCATCGACTTGGCCCCGCCCTTGATCCCCTCCATGATGGGCAGTTGCTCCTTGTCGCCCATGCCGGACGGGCAGAGTAGGACCATGCGGTGGACGAGTTCGGGGTACTTCGCGGCGAACTCGACGGCGACCTTGCCGCCCAGGCTGCTCGAGCAGAGGTTGTACGGCGGCGTCTGGACGAACTGCGTCAAGTAGGTGTGCAGTTGGCCGACGAGGAAGTCGATGGAGATGGGGAGCTTCTGCTCCATCCGGCCCTGGATGACCTCGCCGTCGTAGATCATGATGTTCGGCGCGAACACCTCGAAGTAGCGCGACCAGAAGCGGCGGTTGCGGAACCACGACTCGGTCTGCTCCGCCAGGCCGTTGACCAGGATCAGCGGGGGGCGTCGGCCGTAGGCCTTCGGGCGGAACCGCTCGAATATCCCCTTCAATCCGGCCATGTGGCGTCTGCTCCCGGAGCGCGGCGTCGTCCGCAGTTTGTGTCGGTAGTCCCGCCGATTAGCTTATGGCGGTGCCGCGGCGGCGCGTGAAAAAACTCGGACAGTCGCTGGCGAATTTCTCGCGGCCCGCCGGCACGACTTCGCAAACATATTCGGCCGGCAACCCCAGGCAAGTCTCGGGTGCGGCGACTGGCCGCGCGACGGTCGTGCCGGCGGCACGCGGCCCGCCGGTCGCCGCGGGGCGAAATTGGCTTTGGCGTCTGGCGTAGCCACTTGTTACGATGACCCGACGCGATCCGAATGTCTGGTCCGCAATCGTCGAGGCGGTTGCCTGGGGTAGCTCATGGCGAACATCCGTTACAACGTCGATTGCCCGAGTTGCGAGGCGAGCGTCCCGATTCGCAACAGCTCGCTGATCGGCAAGAAGACCGAGTGCCCGAAGTGTAAGTACAAGTTCGTCGTCCCCGAGCCGCCTGACGAGGACGGCGACGCGCCCAAGAAGGGCAAGAAGGCCGCGAAGAAGGGCAACAAGACGCTCATCTACGCCGGGGCGGGCGTCGGCGCGCTCGCCATCGTGCTGCTGGTCGTCGCGGGCGTCTTCCTGATGGGGGGCGACGACAAGCCGGCCCCCAACACCGCGACCAACTCGACCGCGGCCAAGCCGGCGACGGGCGGATCGACGACGACCGCCCCGGCCGTCGGGGCGACCGCCGACGGCAACCCCGGCGTCACGGCCGGCGGCCCGACGCCGCCGCCCAAGCCGAACGGCAAGTTGAAGGACGTGACGAACCTGCTGCCCAACGAGACGACGGCGGTCTACCGCGTCAACTTCGACCGCCTCAACTCGCACGCCACGCCCCTGGCCAACGCCCTGTTCGACACCAAGATCAAGGACCTGTTCCGCAACTCGATGACCTTCGGCGCGGAGACCCTCGCCACGTACATCCACTGCGTCGTCGGACCCGACCGCGACACCTTCGGCGTCTTCCGCACCAAGACGCCGTTCGACGAGACGGCGTTCCTGATGAGCTTGAAGGACGGCAAGCTGCCCAACGGCGTCAAGCGCGGCAAGGAGATGTTCCTGCTGAAGTCGAACGCCTTCGTGGACGCGGTCTCGCAGGCCTTCGCGACGCGGACCCTGACCAAGATGGTCGGCCTCGAGTTGCCGCCGCAGTCGCAGGCCGACAAGGATGCTGCCGCGAAGAAGCAGTACGGCGTCTGCGTCCTCGACTCGCAGACCCTCGTGATTGGCGACCTCGTGACCCTGGAGCGCTACCTCGAGGACCTCAGCGACAGCGGCTTCCCGCCGTTCAAGTCCGAGATGACGACGGAACAGCCCCCCCCGCCGCCGCCCGCCACAAGCCCCGGCGGCCTGACCCCCAGCGGGCCGGGCCGGCCGATGGGCACGACGCCGAATCGCGCCGACGGCGCGGCGGCCCCGGCGGTGACCCTCCTCCAGACCCCGGCGCCGACGATGCCCGGCCCGACCGCCCCCCCCTCCAGCCCGACGGCGGGTTCGGGCGGCGCGACCCCACGGCCCGGCCCGCAGCGCCGGCTGTTTACGACGGTGCCGACCTACCGCACCATCGACCCGCCGCTCAAGAAGATGTTGAACCTGCTCGAGGAGAACGAGAACGACCCGCCGGCCGTGGTCTACGCGGAGAAGCTCGACCAGCGCGTGTTCAACGGCCGGCAGTTTCAGCAAATGTACCAGCAGACCGGGAGCAGCGTCGCGGGACTCCTCGCCCGCGTGCAGATGGTTGGCGGCGTGGTGAATCAGGTGACACAGGAGAAGGGCAACGTCGAGATCGCCCTCGAATTCGTCAGCGACGACGACGCCAAGAAGACGGTCACCGAGGCGATCCTGCCGGGCCTGAAAATCGCGACGCCGCTGATCGACCTGACGATGGGCACCCGCACCCAAGTTAAGGACAACACCGGGTCCGGCCAGGGCGGCAACCCCATGAATCCGGGCGGCTCGGAAGTCAGCCCGACGAGTCCCGGCACTCTCTCCCGCGGGGCGACCGGTGGCGAGAGTGGCAGCACCTTCCCCGGCGGGACGGGCGGGGGCACCTTCCCCGGCGGGACGGGCGGCAACCCGGCCGACGGCACGGGCAACGCGCCCAACACCGGGCTGGTCGAGATCAACTTGTCGGACCGGCTGCTGACGATCAACGGCACGATGAAGTGGCCCGAGGAGAAGTACCGCACCCTGATCGCCCCGCAAATCACGCGGGTGGCGAGCATGATGAAGGGCCGCATGAGTGTGCTGACCGGCGAGATCGAGTGGCACCGGCTCGCCAACGTCTCCGCGAAGCTGCAAGACGGCAAGAAGCCGTACCCGCGCGGGACTTTGGACCGCGAGCCCAGCGACACCCGCTACCGCCTGGCCTACCCGCCGGAGCAGCGTTGCAGCTTCTTCGTCGACCTGCTGCCTTACATCGGCCAGGGGCCGCTGCGGAACCAGATCCAGGACAAGAAGTTCCCGTGGTACGCCAAGGAGAACATCAACGCCGGCGAGGCGTGGGTGCCGGAATTCCTCGTGCCGTACTACCCGCAAGAGACGTGGCGGGCGACGCACCCGCTGGCCCCCGGCCGGTCGCTCGGCGCGACCAACTACGTCGCCCCGGCCGGCCTCGGTATGGACGCCGGCTACTACGACCCCGCCGACCCGGAGATGGCCAAGAAGGTCGGCATCACCGGCTACAGTTGGGGCTCGAAGCCCGAGGAGGTCAAGGACGGCATGTCGAACACGATCTACCTGTTGCAAGCGGCCCCCGGCACCGCCCGCCCCTGGATCGCCGGCGGCGGGGCGACGAACGTCGGCATCGACGAGTCGAACCCGATGGCCGCGTTCACGCACCGCCTGCCCGACGGCAAGCGCGGCACTTACGCCCTGATGGCCGACGGCTCGGTACGCTTCGTGAAGGAGGGGACCGACCCCAAGCTGTTCATGGCGATGGTCACCCGCGCCGGCGGCGAGAGCCTCACCGACTTCGACAAGAACGCCCCCAAGGTCGAGCCGACTAAGGCGCTCGACACCGAGTTGCGCAGCGGGGCGGTCGCCGGCAAGCCGCTGCCGGCGAAGGAGGTCGAAATCGACCTCGAAGAGTTGAAGCCGTTCCAGGGCACCTGGCGAGTCACGTTCACCAAGTCGAAGCTCTTGAAAGGGCCCGCGAAGGAGGCCTTCGACCAGGCGAACTTGGAGGTGACTTTCGACGGCAAACTGATCCGCCTGAAGGTCTCGAATGTGCCCGGTAAGGAGCCGGTCACCCTGCCGCCCCGAGAGATCATCAAGATCGACACCGCCGCGAAAACCTTCGACGAGCGCGGCGCGGACGGCAAGGTCGAGTTGAGCGTGTACGAATTCACGACCCCGGATCGGCTCAAAGTTCGGACCAACCCGAAGTCGAGGCCCGCCAAGGCGACCGTCCCCGACGACAAGTCGGACGACGACTATGTCGAGTTGGAGCGCGCGAAGTAGGGGTGTCAGGCGGAGCCGTCCGCGTGAGCCGGGGGTTTCTCGGCGTTCGGAGCACCCAGAAACCCCCGGCTCACGCCGACGGATCGCCTTCGTCGTCAATACTGCGGGATTTCGACTCGCGTTCCGCCGGCGGTCGCCGACTCGTGGGCGCACAGGCCGACAAGGGTGTAGTTCGCGCTCGTTGGGGCGTCCGGGAACGCCGGCTGCTTGCCGAGTACCGCCATCAGGAAGTTGTGGGCGAGGTGCGGGTGCGAGCCGCCGTGGCCGCCGCCCTGCACGAAGCTCAGGTGCGTCGCGTCGTGGATCGCGCCGGTGAACTTGCGGATCGGCTCCGGCAGCCGGTCGGCGTAATCGGGCACCGGCACGCGCCGCGGAATCTTCGCCTCCTGTAGCCCGCGGGTGTGGAGCACCGGCTCCTCGCCTTCGAGCTGCTGCCACTCGAAGCTCACGTCGGACGCCGTCACGTCGAAGCTCTCGCGGTACTGCCGGGCGGTGTCGAAGAGGGAGCGAGTCACTTCGGCGACCACGTCGGAGCCGTGAATCTTGAACGTCGCCGACTGCACCGCGAACGGCGAGCCGTACTTGGGAATCAGTTCCTCGCGGATGCGGCCGGAGCCGTGGCAGACGACACTCGACGCGAGCGCCGGCTTGCCGGGCGTCGAGAGGATGCCGAGGCAGGGGCTGACGCAGTGCGTGGCGTACCACATCGGCGGCAGGCCGGGCCAGTAGTTCGGCCAGCCGTCCATGTCCTGCTGGTGCGAGCCGCGCAAGAACTGGATGCGGCCGAGTTCGCCGCGGTCGTACATCCCCTTGGCGAACAGGTACTCCCGCGCGTACACGACGGTCTCCATCATCATGTACACCAGCCCCGTCGCGCGTTGCAGCTTGACAATTTCTTCGATCTGCGACTTCTCGGTCGCCATCGGTACGGTGCAGGCGACGTGCTTACCGGCGTTGAGCGCGGCGATGGTTTGCGGGCCGTGGTCGGGGATGGGGCTGTTGATGTGGACCGCGTCGATGTCCGGGTCGTTCAACACGTCCTCGTAGCGCGTGTAGCGCTTGGCGATGTTGAACTTGTCGGCGCAGGCGTTGACGCCTGCCTCGTCGCGGCGGCAGACGGCGACCATCTCGGCGTCGGGGTGGTGTTGGTAGATGGGGATGAATTCGGCCCCGAAGCCGAGGCCGACGATGGCCACGCGCACCTTGCGTTCCGACATGATCGCTCCAAACGTTGAGGGGAGAGTTGCTTAACGTCCGGCAAGACTACGCGCCCACTGGGCGGCGGGCAAGGAAGAGGCTCGTCAAGCACGTCAGTTCCGCGTCGGGCCGCCACAGGATCGAGTCGGGGTGCCGCCGGTCGGTGGCCGCGTCGAACGCCGCCAACGACTCCGCCGAGAGGTGCGGCGCGATCGTCTTCCGCGTCTCGGCGAAGCGACAGCGTAGGAAGCGCCGCAGCGCCGGGCCGAATGGGGCGACGCGGTCGGCGGCGATGGTGCGCTTCGGCCCGGTGACCAGGCCGGCCTCGGCGAGCCAGCCGCGGACCTTGCGGGCGGGCGAGAGCGCGGAGGCGGTGCCGTACTCGGCCCGCGTCGCGGCGGCGATGGCCTGATTCACGGCGAGTTCGAGTTGCACCGGCCAGTTCACGACGACGTGGTGGAACTCGTCGGCTTCGAGCACGAGTACCGCCCCGCCCGGCTTGACGACGCGGGCCATCTCGCGCAGCGCCTTGACCGGCTCCGTCAGCGAAATC
>JANXTD010000642.1 GCA_025352585.1 Fimbriiglobus sp. | reverse complement strand
GTCGATCGACGAGGGCGTCGAGATGGTCGATGCCGTGCGCAAGGCCAAGAAGGTCGTGCAGGTCGGCAACCAGCGGCGCAGCGGCCCGCACTGGGAGGAGGCGGCCAAGGCGGTGCGGGCGCGGTCGTTCGGCAAGCTCGTCTGGGCCAAGGTCTGGGACTGCCGCAACTGGACGCTTAAGGACCCCTTCGCGGTGCCCAAGGACTTCAAGTTCGACCCCAAGAAGCTCGACTGGGATGCCTTCTTGGGCACCGCCCCGAAGCGGCCGTTCGACGCGCACCGCTACTGGTCGTGGCGCTGGTACTGGGACTACGCCGGCGGCCTGATGACCGACATCGGCGCGCACCAACTCGACATCGTCGCCTGGCTGGGCGGCGTCGAGGTGCCCAAGAGCGCCGTGGCCAACGGCGGCCGCTACCACTTCGAGAAGTGGGAGACGCCGGACGTGGTCCACGGGGCGTTCGACTACGGCAAGTTCGCCGCCAACTTCGCCGTACAGTTCGTCAACGGCGCGGACGGCGTCGGGGCCGCGTTCTACGGCACCAAGCAGACGCTGGTTTGCGACGCCGAGCGCGACATCCGGCTCTACGACACCGCCGACAAGGTCACGCTGGCCATGCAACCAGTGATGACGTGGAAGGTCGAGCCGGAGACGGCGCTGCACGTCAAGAATTGGGTCGAGTGCGTCAAGTCCGGCGACGAGCCGAACTCGCCGGTGGAACTCGGCCACCGCGTCATCCTGGCCGCGCACCTGGCGAACCTGTCGTACCGCACCGGCAAGAAAATCTTCTGGGACGCCGACCGCAACGAGATCATCGGCAACTGAGTCGGCCGCAACAGTCATAAACTGATCGCACCTGCCCGACCCAATTCGACCGGAGGAACTCCTCATGACTCGTTGGCTCTGCCTGATTGCCGTCACGCTTGCCGCCGCGCCCGCACGCGCCGCTGACTGGCCGGAGTTCCGCGGCCCCGGCGGGCTGGGCGTCTACGCCGGCAAGCCGCTCGTCACCGAGTGGGGCACCGACACGAACGTCACCTGGAAGACGGCCCTGCCCGGCGTCGGCTGGTCGTCGCCGATTGCGGTAGCCGGCAAGCTGTTCCTCACGACCGCCGTGCCGACGACCACGGCCGCCGGGGCCGACTACAGCCTCCGCGCGCTGTGCGTCGATCAGGCCAAGGGGACGATCCTTTGGGACATCGAACTCTTCGTCGAGAAGACGGCGACAGTGCCTCAGCCGCACAAGAAGAACAGCCACGCCAGCCCGACGCCGGTCTCCGACGGCCAGCGCGTCTGGGTCCACTTCGGCCACATGGGCACGGCGTGCCTCGACCTCGACGGCAAGGTCGTCTGGAAGACGCAAGAACTCAGCTACCACCCCCTTCACGGCAACGGCAACTCGCCGATCCTCGTGGACGACACGCTGGTGTTCGCCTGCGACGGCAAGGAAGTGACCTTCCTCGCGGCGCTGGACATCAACACCGGCAAGGTGCGTTGGAAGACCGACCGCAACGCCAACGCCACCATGAAATTCTCCTTCGCCACCTGCCTGCTGATCGAGCACGCCGGCAAGCGGGTCATCGTCAGCCCGGCGTCGAACTACTGCTTCGGCTACGACCCCAAGGACGGCAAGGAGTTGTGGCGCGTGAAGTACCCCAAGCCGGGCTGGTCGCTGATCGCCCCGCCGGTGTACGCCCACGGCCTCGTCTTCTTCTCGACCGGTTACATGAGCCAACAACTGCTCGCCTTCAAGCCCGACGGCAGCGGCGACATCTCGGCCAACATCGCCTGGGCCTCGAAGCGCGACGCGCCGAACACGCCGACGCCGCAGGTCATCGGCGACGAGTTGTACATGCTCTCGGACTCCGGCTTTCTGACGTGCCTCGACGCCAAGACCGGCAAGGTCCACTACGCCGAGCGGTTGGCCGGCAAGGCGTACTCGGCGTCGCCGATCGTCGCCGACGGCAAGATGTACTTCACCAGCGAAGACGGCGTCGGCCAGGTAATCGCCGTCGGCAAGGAGTTCAAGGCGCTCACCCGCAGCGAGTTGAAGGAGAAGACTTTCGCCACCTTCGTGCCGGTGGACGGGGCGCTGTACCTGCGCACGGAAAGTCAGCTCTACCGCTTCGACCCGAAGTGACGGCAAACTCGACGCGGGACACCGGGTTTGCCCACAGCGCACGAGTGGCCGGTAAGTTTTACCGGCTTCCTCAAACTGAAGCGAAACCGGCGGCGTAATGCCGGATCGCGCCCGATGATTCCCTCAGGACCGCACCGGTTGCCCGAACCGGTCCACGTCGTGAGGTTTGCCATGCCCCGCCAGGTTGCCGCCCTGATCCTGATCGCGTTCTTCCCCCTCACCGTGGGGGCCGCCGGGCCGTCGCCGCTGGTCGCGCCGAACTCGGACGTGATGCTCGCGCTCAAAGTCACGGCCACACTCCAGGCCGACCCGACGCTCAAAGACTTCGCCCTGACGGTCGATGTCGTGCGCGGCGTCGCCACCGTCGCCGGCGAGGTGCCGAGTGACGAAATCGCGACGGCGGTTCGCGTCGCCGCCGGCACAGTCCCCGGCCTGGCCGGCGTCGTCACGGCGTGCCGGGTGCCCTTCGGCGACGACCCGTTCCTCGACCGCGTGCGGGCCAAACTCGCCGGCGAGCCGACGGCCAAGGCAGCGCCGGCAACCGCTGCGTTGCCCGACCTGCGGGCCGAAACTCACGTCACCGCGTACCGGCCGACGATCACCGCTTACGACCTCGAAGCCGCCGCCGAACTCGTGCGTGCAGGGGACGAACGCTTCGCCCGGCTCGCACTCGCCTTCGACGCCGGCGTGGTCGTCGTCACCGGCCGGGCGGCGTACCACGCCGACGCGACGGCGTTGCTGTTGCGACTGCGGAAACTGCCCGGCGTGACCCGCGTGCGGCGCGGTTCCATCGACGCCGCGGAGTGATACGATGACGCTTTCTCACCGCCCTCCGGCCGCAGAAAGCCCGACACCATGAGCCGACGCTACGTCGAACAACTCCGCGACGGCGACACTTTGGACGACGTTTACCTCGCCGTCGATAAGCAACTCCGCACCAACCGCAAGGGCGACCTCTTCCTGCAAGTCGATTTGCGGGACCGCACCGGCGGCATGTCGGCGCGGCTCTGGAACGCCGGCGACGCCCAGTTCCGCTCCTTCGAGAACGGCGACTTCCTGCACGCCGAGGGCAAGGTGCAGAACTTCCAGGGCACCTTGCAAATCATCCTCGAACACTTCGAGAAGGTCGAGCCGCAGAAGATCGAAGTCGGCGACTTCCTGCCCAAGACCGACCACGACATCGGCAAGCTGACCGAACGCCTCCGCGGCTACCTTCTTGGCCTGACGAACCCGAACCTCCGGGCGCTCGGCGAACTCTTCTTGATGGACGGCGACTTCCTCAAGCGGTTCCAGACCTGCCCGGCCGGCGTGAAACTGCACCACGCCTACGTCGGCGGGTTGCTCGAACACACGGTCACGATGATGGACATCGCCGAGCGGTTGCTGCCGTTCTACCCCGGCACCGACCGCGAGTTGACGCTGACCGGGGTGTTCCTGCACGACATCGGCAAGACGCGCGAGCTGAGCTACGCCCGCGCTTTTGGTTACACCGACGAGGGCCAGCTATTGGGCCACATCACCATCGGCGTCGAGATGCTGGTGGATAAGGTGGCGAAGGTGCCGGAGTTGACGGGCGAGCCGTTCCCGCGCGACCTTCTGGTGAAACTCAAGCACCTCGTCTTGAGCCACCACGGCACCCTAGAATACGGCAGCCCCAAGGTGCCGATGACGGCCGAGGCGATGCTGCTGCACGCGATCGACGTGATGGACACGCGGATGCACATGGTCGCGCGGGACTACAAGGAAGACCGCAACAACGCGACCGCCTGGACGCCGTACAACGGCAACCTGCAACGCCGCTTCTACAAGGGCGGTGCCCACGGCGACCTGTTCACGACCCACTCCGACAGCTTCGATTGACGCCCCTTGCCCACCAGGCCCGCCATGCCCGACTTGACCACGCAGATTCTCGATGCGGTGACGCGGCCGAGCTACATCCCGGTCAAGCCGAAGGTGCTCGCCAAGCGCCTCAACGTCACCGAGGCCGCCGCGTACGCCGCCTTCCGCCAGACGATCCGGGCACTGGTGCGCGACGGCCGGCTCGAAGTCGTCGCCGGCTCCGCCCTGCGCGCCGCCGACCTGTACGGCAGCGTCGTCGGGGCGTTCCGGCGCACCAACTCCGGGCACTGTTTCGTCCGGCCGACCATGCCGACGGCTGACACCGGCCCGGAAATTCGCATCCGCGAGGGCAAGACCCTCGACGCCAGCTCCGGCGACGAAGTCCTCGTGAAGATTTCACGCCGCGAGACCCGCGGCGGCTTCTCGGCCGGCGAGGTCGTGCGGGTAATGCAACGCGCGACCCGGACCTTCGTCGGCACCTACTTCGAGCGCGACGGCGAGGCCTACGTCAAGATCGACGGCACGCAGTTCGCCCACTCGATCGGCGTCGGCGACCCCGGTGCCAAGGGTGCGAAGGCCCAGGACAAAGTCGTCATCGAGATGCTCCGCTTCCCCGCCGGCGAGGAGACCCGCGGCGAGGGCGTCATCACTGAAGTGTTGGGGCCACTGTCGCAGCCCGGCGTCGATACGCTGTCGATCGTCCGCGCCTTCGGCCTGCCCGAAGCGTTCCCCGAAGCGGTGTTGGCCGAGGCCCGCGCCCAAGCGGACGCCTTCCGCGACGACGACCTGGCTGGCCGCACCGACTTCACCGGCGACTGCGTCATCACCATCGACCCCGCCGACGCCCGCGACTTCGACGACGCCGTGAGCGTCACCATCGATCCGGCGACGCAGCACTTCATCGTGACGGTCCACATCGCCGACGTGGCCCACTTCGCGAAGCTCGGCAGTGCCCTCGACACTGAGGCCCGCAAGCGGGCGACGAGTGTGTACCTGCCGCAAAAAGTGATCCCGATGTTCCCCGAGGTGATCTCGAACGGCCTGGCGAGCCTGCAAGAGGGCAAACTCCGCTACGTGAAGTCGGTGCAAATCGAGCTGACGCCGACGCTGCAAAAGGCCGACGTGCGGTTCTTTAACGGCGCGATCCGCGTCCGCAAGCGCTTCGCCTACGAGCAAGTCCGCGACCTCCTCGCCGGCACCGACCCCGGCACCCCGGTGACCGACGAGGTTCGCGAACTCGTGACGCGCATGGCAGGTCTGGCGGTGGCGATGCGGAAGAAGCGGATGAAGCGTGGGGCGCTCGAACTGAGCATGCCCGAGGCGGTGCTGGAGTACGACGGCGACGGCCGCGTGAGCGGTGCCCACTTCGCCGTGAACGACCTGAGCCACCAGATGGTCGAGGAGTTCATGCTCGCGGCCAACGAGGCGGTCGCCGAGAACTTCGCCTATCACAAGTTGCACTTCCTGCGGCGCGTCCACCCCGCGCCGAAGGAAGAAAAGCTCGAAGCCTTCGCGCAGTTCGCCAACCTCCTCGGCTACCCGATGGAGCGCGCCACCGACCGCTTCGAGTTGCAGCGCGTCCTGTACGCCACCGCCTCGCGCCCCGAACGCGCGGCGATCCACTTCAGCCTGTTGCGCAGCCTGAAGCAGGCCAGCTACTCGCCCATCCAGGACGAGCACTACGCGCTGGCCAGTACGCACTACTGCCACTTCACCAGCCCCATCCGACGCTACCCCGACTTGAGCGTCCACCGGCAACTCGACCGCTGGATTCGCAACGGCAACGCCCAGGGCGACCTCGCCGAACTGAAGCAACTCGGCGACCACTGCTCGAAGATGGAGCGCCGCGCGGAACAAGCCGAGCGCGAGCTAGTGAAGCTCAAACTGCTGCAATACCTGAGCACGCGCATCGGGGAGAAGCTCGACGCGGTCATCACCGGCGTCGCCGACTACGGATTCTTCGCCCAGGCCGAGAAGTTCCCCGCCGAGGGCTTAGTTCACGTGTCGAGCCTCGCCGACGACCACTACACCTACGACGAGTCGTCGCAGTCGCTGTACGGTGGCCGCACCAAGAAGCGCTACCGCCTCGGCGACCGAGTCCGGGTGGCGGTCGCGCGGATCGACCTGCCGAAGCGGATGCTCGACTTTCGCCTGACGCCCGACCAGCCCGAGCCGGCGGAGCGACCGAAGAAGCCGAAGAAGCGCTGGGACTGATTCCGCCGAGCGGCGTCAGCTCAGTCGGCAGAACACCGCCTTCAAGTACCGGCCTTCCTGGACGTGCGCCAGGTACGGGTGGTCGGCCCCCGCGCCGCTGATCTTGAAGATCAACGCCGTGCGGCCGGCCTGCCACGCGGCCCGGCGGATCATCTCCAGAAAGTCCGGCTCGCTCACCAGGCCGGTGCAACTGCACGTCAGGAAGAGGCCGCCGGGGGCGACGACCTGCATCGCCAGGCGGTTCATGTCGGTGTACTTGCGCAGCGCCAAATCGACCGACTCGCGGTCGCGAGTCAGCTTCGCCGGGTCGAGGATCACCACGTCGAAGCGCTCGCCGTTGGGGATCGCGTCGCGCAGCCAGGGGAACAGGTCGCTCTGGATGTACCGCACGTTGACCTTGTTGAGCTTGGCGTTCTCCTTGGCGACTTCGATCACCTCCTCGTCGAGGTCCAGCCCCACCGACTCGGTCGCGCCGTGGACCTTCGCGTAGACCGCGAAGCCGCCGGAGTTGCAGCAGATGTCGAGGACGCGCTTGCCGGCGCAGAGTTCGCCGAGGAACTTGCGGTTGTCACGCTGGTCGAGGAAGAAGCCGGTCTTGTGCTTGCTGCCGGGGGCGACGCGGAACTTC
>JANXTD010000624.1 GCA_025352585.1 Fimbriiglobus sp. | reverse complement strand
CGAGGGCACTCGCGCCGGGGCGAATCGAGAGAGCGGGCATCGCAAACCTCAGCGGGGAATCGGGGGAGACTAAATCAGCGGCTGCCACTCGCGGCCTTCGTGGCCGAGCAGTTCGGTCGAGCAGGCCGGGCCTTGCGAGCCGACGGCGTACATCTGCGGCTGCGGGGCTTCGGCGGACTGCGTCGCGGCGATCAGCGGGTCCATGATCTCCCACGCCCGCTCGATCTCGTCGGAGCGCATGAACAGCGACGCCTCGCCCTGGATCGCGTCGAGCAACAGTCGCTCGTAGGCCTCCGGCAACTTCTCGCCGTAGGCCTCGCTGTAGTCGAACGACAGGTCGCGCGGCTGCAACTTGACGCCCTCGACGGCGGGGACTTTGGTTTGGAAATTCAGCTTGATCCCCTCGTTCGGTTGGATGACCAGCGTCATGCGGTTGCACTGCAAAATCTCGTCCTTCGGCAGCGGGAACATCAGGTGCGGCGGGCAGCGGAACTGGATCATGATCTCGCTGTACCGCGACTTCAAGCCCTTGCCGCTGCGCAGGTAGAACGGCACGCCCTTCCAGCGGCCGTTCTGGCACTCCAGCCGCACCGCCGCGAACGTCGGCGTCTTCGAGTCGGCCGGCACCCCCGGCTCGCGCAAGTAGCCGTCGTACTGGCCCACAACGACCTGCTTCGCCGCACTCTCCTTGGTCGGCGTGGCGATACTGTCGAGGACTTTCATCTTCTCGTTGCGGAGGCTGTCCGCGGAGTACCGGCCGGGGCTTTCCATCGCGATCAGCGTCATCACCTGCAAGATGTGGCTCTGGAACATGTCGCGCAGGACACCGCTGCCGTCATAGTAAGCCCCGCGCCGGCCGACGGTCACCTCCTCGCCGACGGTGATCTGGACGTGGTCGATGTACTGGTAGTTCCACAGCGGCTCGAACAGCGTATTAGCGAAGCGGAAGATCAGGATATTTTGGACCGTCTCCTTGCCGAGGTAGTGGTCGATGCGGTAGATCTGGTCCTCGCGCCAGGTGGCGTGCAGCGACTTGTTGAGTTGCTTGGCGGTCGCAAGGTCGTGGCCGAATGGCTTCTCGACGATGACGCGCCGGAAGCCGCCCTGCTCCTTGTGAAACCCGGCCTGGCCGAGCGAGTCGCTGACTTGCGGGTACAGCTCCGGCGAGATTGACAGGTAGTACAGCCGCTGCCCCCCGGCCACGCCCTCGCGAGTCTCGAACCACTTCGCGATCGGCTCGATGCCGCCGGGCTTGGTGACATCGGTCGAGATGTAGTGCAACTGCTGGGCGAACTCGGCCCACTTCGCCTCGTCGAACTCCTCCTTGGCGGCCGCGGCGAAGTCGCGGACCTTCTTGCCGATGGCGTCCCGGTAGCCCGCGTCGTCGTTCTCGCTACGCGCGACGCCGAGAACCTTGGTCCCTTCGGGCAGTCGGCCCTTGAGTCCGAGGTGGTAGAGGGCGGGGATGAGTTTCCGCGCGGTCAGGTCGCCGGACGCGCCGAAGATCACGACCGTGAGTGGGGCAGCCATGTTGCCTCAAAGCGAGTGCGGGGGCGCGCGGCGGAGTACGGTGCCGGGGCGTGCCGGTATCGTAGTGACGGCAGGCGTGGGTGGCCGGGCGGGGCGAGAGGGGATTCAGTTTGCGGCGAACCTCGCGCGGTGTGATGATGTCGGTGCTCGAAAGGTAATCGTCCACCGATCAGCGTGCCGATGCGAACGGGGTCAGCCGATGCCAAACGTGACGTACCACTTGCGCGACCGCGGCGGAGACTTGGCGTCCGCGTGGCAGCACCATTTCTCCGGCGTCCCCGAAGTGGTACCGGCCACGGGCGACATCTTCGGCGTGCCCGTCGATGCCGTCGTCAGCCCGGCGAACTGCTTCGGGTTCATGGACGGCGGGATCGACCGGGCGTACAGCGACCGATTCGGCTGGCACGTCCAGGACCGCCTCCGCGAGGTTATCCGTCGCGACTGGGACGGCGAACTCCCGATCGGCCTGGCCCTCGTCGTCGAAACTGACGCGACGGACATCCGCTACGTCGTGGCTGCCCCGACCCTGCGAGCCCCGGTCAACGTAGCCAAAACTCTCAACGCCTACTTGTCGTTCCGCGCCGTCCTGCGGGCCGTTCAACGGCTGAACGCGAAACAACCGGGGTCGATCCGCAGAGTGGCGTGCCCCGGCCTGGCGACCGGCACCGGCGAGATGCTGGAGACAATCTGTGCCAAGCAGATGCGCGCGGCGTGGGACGAAGTCGAAGGCGGTCAACCGTTCCAGCCGAAGGGGGTGAACGACGCCTTGTTACAGCACTATCGTCTGTTGCGTGAGGACTGAATCCGCATTTGCACTTCTCAGTTCAAGAGGACGCTTAATCGTCGTTTGCCATCAGCATCACCCGGTCTATAAACATCACGGAAATATGATTCTCCAGCCACACTCTTCAGAGTTACGTCATGCCACTGAGCGTCGAGGTCGAGCAGGAAGAAGACGGCCGCTGGATTGCCGAGGTCGTCGCGGTACCGGGCGCACTCGCCTACGGGGCTACGCGAGCTGAGGCGGTAGCACGTGCCGAGGCCGTGGCACTCCGGGCAATGGCGGATCGATTGGAGGGCGGCGAGCCGGACCTGGGCGCTGGGGCAGTGTTCGCGGTGAGTCCGTGAACTGGCCTGCGACGAAGGGTCGGCGAGTCCTGGCGGCGTTGCTTCGCATCGGGTGGTCAGTCAAGCGGCGCTCGTGCGGGTCGCACACGGTCCTTGAGCGTCCGGGGTGGCCGGACTACGTCTGGGCCCTTGCCGACGGCGACGAAATCCGCCCGCGGATGTTAGCACGGGTCGCCCGCCACACCGGCTTGCAGACTCATGACCTTTGAGCGAGAACGCAAAAGTCGTTCGCCGAAACAGGACGCTTATTGGGATCAGAACAGGATCACCTTGCTGCCGAGCCGCGCCAGCAACGCGGCTTGGCCGACGGTGGTGATGCCGTTACGGCGTAGGTCGAGTTCCTTCAGGTTCGGGCTGTTGCCGAGCCGGTCCGCCATCTCGATGGCCGACTGGTCGCCGATGGCGTTCTCGATCAGCGAGATGTGCGACAGGCGCTGTAAAATGCCGGCGTTGAGTAAGTTGATCACTTCGTAGTCATCGATTCCGTGGTTCGCCAAGACTAAGACGCGTAGCGCCGGCATGTCGTCGCGGAGGAAGGGTATGGTTAGTGGGCTCAGAAAATCGTGGGTAGATATAAGCGAAGTCAGCCGCTGCCAAACGACACGCCGTTCGGGTTGATCCGCATCGGGTATGCTGCTTCTGCTAACGACTCCTTCGGACGCGGATGGTAGGAGGTGGAGCGAAGTCATTAAGCGACCGACGTCGAAATCGTGACTGTACGTCAAGGACTCAAAATGGGAGTGGAGCGATCCCAGACGGGTCTCGGAGACTAACGCAATCCTGCCGGGGAAAGGTCGTACGGTGAGGATCGCCTCGCCCCGCTTCGAGAGTTCTTCATCATTCAACTCGATTTCGTCCACGAATCCGCGGTAAAAGCGTGGCCCCGGCACTTGCCCCGGACGCGGCGTGAGCGGTACGCCCTCTAGCAACTCCCCCATGTGCCCATCCAGCAACTCCTGTTGCCGTCGCCACAGGTGGACGTTGCGATCAATCACGTCGCGCGGGCCGACTTCGAGCTTGGCGATCTCGCACTGGATGCGGATGAACTCGGCTCGCAAGTCCTGGCCGCGCTCTTCGAGCCAGTCGGCGTAAACCAGCCGCGGCAGGTCGGCGGCGGGGTCGGCGGCGATGCCGTTCAAGAGCGCGTCTTCGTCGGGCGACATCGCTTACTCCACGCGGCTGATGAGGCACTTCAGGTACGCCGACTCGCGGCAACTCGCCGCGACCGGGTGGTCTGCGGCGGGGCCGCGACGTTCGAGGATTTGCAGATCGCGGCGGGCCTCGGCGGCCGATGCGGCGACGATCTCTTCGAGCATCACCGGCGTGATCAGCCCGGTGCAACAGCAGGTCACGAGAACTCCGTCGCGCTCCAGGAGTTTGAACGCTTGCTGGTGCAGCTTGCGGTAGCCCTGCACGGCAGCAGGCAGTGCGGCGCGGTTGCGGGCGAACTTCGGCGGGTCGAGCACGATCACGTCGAACTTCCGCCCCGCGGCGACGCACTGGTCGAGGTGGCCGAACACGTCGTTGCGCGTGAAGGTCACGCCGTCGAGGCCGTTCAACTCGGCGTTGCGGCGGGCGAGAATCAGCGCGGGTTCGGAGGCATCAACGCATTCGACTTCGGCCGCGCCGGCACGTTTGGCGTAGAGGCCGAAGCCGCCGGAATAGCTGAAGGCGTCGAGCACCCGGCGGCCGGCGGCGAGTCTTGCCACGGCGACGCGGTTGTCACGCTGGTCGAGGTAGTAGCCGGTCTTCTGGCCTTCGGTGAGGTTCACGGCGAAGCGCAGGCCGTTCTCCTCGATGACGACTTCCGCCGGCGGCATTTCGCCGCACAACAGCCCGTCGTGCAGTTCAAGCCCTTCGAGTTGGCCGATGCCCTTCTCGGTCCGGATGTACACGCCTTTGACGCCCAGGAGTTCCCGCACCGCCTCGCCGATCATCGCGCGGCGCGACGCCAGGCCGAGGGCAGTGAACTGGACCGTGGCGTAATCGCCGTAGCGATCGACGGTCAGCCCCGACAGGCCGTCGGCCTCGCTAAACACGGCGCGGTAGGCGGCGTTCGGCCCGGCGTTGAGCTTCAACCAGTGGTGCCGTAGCCGCACGGCCGAATCGAGTTTGTTGCGGAAGAACGCGGCGTCGAGCGGCTGGTCGGCGTCCCACGAGTAGAGGCGGACGTTGATCTTGCTGGCGGGGTTGTACAGGCCGCGGGCGATGAACTGGCCGGTGCTGGCGACGAGTTCGACTTCGTCGCCGGGCGCGGGGCTGCCTTCGACGCGCTCGATCGCCCCGTTGTAAACCCACGGGTGGCGCGCGTAGAAGGGCAAGGCGTGCTTCGGCTTCAGGATCACTTTGTGCATGGTGACAATCGGGGGGGTGTCGTTTGGGAACTTGTCTTCCGGCCCTCGGCCGGTCTTCTGTAGCTGGCCGCTGTGAGGCCGGTCTTCCTTCCCGTGTCGGTGGGTTCCGTGTGGG
>JANXTD010000620.1 GCA_025352585.1 Fimbriiglobus sp. | reverse complement strand
GCCGAGCTTGTCCACGCTGCCCGACGTGTCGTACCGCGTCGAGTTCCTCGAATCGGCGGACTACACGATCCAGTTCCGCTTCGACGAGCCGCGGGCGGAACTGGACTACCCCGTCGAGGCGGTCGTCTCGAAGCAGGGCAGTGCCCAGGGTTTCGACGTGATGGCGAAGCAGGGGGCGGCGTTGGTGGGCAAGGGGTTCTCGGCCCTCGCCCGAGGGTGGGGCAACATGCAGGAGTCGTCCCGCCGGTCTCAACTCCACGGGCGGTGGGAACCCACCGCCGCCGGGCAGTGGTTCGTGTTCACCCGCGACAACGCGATGATGCGCGGCGACGGCTTCGCCACGAAGTACCGCTGGGCCGACGACGAGACGGTGGAACTCTTCGAGGGCGGCTCCGAGGTGGTCGTGCCGCTGAAGCTGCTCTCACTCGGCAAGCACGAAATGATCCTGAAGGCCGGCGACCAGAGCGGGCACTTCCGCCGCACGCAAACCATCACCGAGGCGGTCGAGCAGCAGCAGAGGCAGGAGGCCGAGCGGCGTCACGCGGAGTGGCGCGACCAGACGGTCAAGGTGCTGGCCATCGGGGGGCTGGCCGTGCTGATCGGCACGGTCGCGGTCGCGGCCACGGTGGTCGCGGCGTCGGCCCCGAGTCACTGCACCTGCATGTTCCCGCGTGGCGGGCCGATCTGCTCGCAGTGCGGCCACTACCGATAGCGGCCAAGCCCCCTGCTTCGGGGGAACGTAGTTAAGCGGTGTCCGGCGGTTGACGAGTCTCTTAAGCGGACTGCGACCGCCGGGCCACCTTGAGGCGGGCACAACTCGTTTGCCGAGCCGACAGGCCACCCCTCACGGCGTCGTCAACGGCCCAACATCAGGGCCTGTCCTACCTCAAGCGGTTCTCGGCCCGCAAACAGCGGTTACAAGACGCGCCGCGCGTCGTTGCGGCAGTATGTATCCAGAAACCGTCTCCAATCAAATCCGTGTCTCTTGTAGACCTCGTACTTGAACACAATTGTTATAAACTCTTTACGCACAAAATTTCTGTTATAAACAGCAATATCTGCCATCTCACATTGGTCGTCCTTGCCGCTGCAACACTATCATCCCGCGGGATAGAATTGCGTGTATAACCACTTACACGCTTCCGAGCAGTTTTCGGACGACGAGTAATGCTTCTCGGCCATCGTTTTGGGGGAGTGGCCGAGCCAAATCTCTCGGTACAGGCGGTGCGGGCTGTCCTTGATCAGGTCGGAGGAAATGTAACGAAAGTCTTTCAGGGTGTATTTCTTCGACCCGTCACGTCCGAAATAGTCCCGCCACGACGACTTGATTTTATCGTAGAGGGTTGCGGACTCCTCTGGGCCGTTCTTCGCGTCGAGGTACAGGGGTAACCCCCTGGCGTCGAGCAAGGCGTACTCGCCGCCGGACGCCATCTCCTGCCGGAGGAGCCGGGCCGTCTCCCCCCACAACGCGTAGATCACGGTGGGGACCCCCTTGCTCTTGCCAGTCTTAATCCGCTTCCGCGTCAGCGTTAACGCCGTCCAGTCGATCTGGCGAGCGGTGAGTTTGCCGATATCGACGTTGTTCATGCCGCAGTTCGCGGCCAGGAGGGCGTAAAGTTTCAGCCGGTCCGGTAGGGTTCCGAGAAACTCGCAGACATCCTCCATCAGCGGCTTCGGCTTTTCCGTAGTCGTGACCTCGAACGCGAGGTCGTCGCTGTCCAGATTGAGGGGCATCGGGATTAGCCCCTTTGCCACGACGTGACGCACGAAATTCTTGAAAGTTAGCCACTTCTTGCACTTCGTGGCCTCGCCCCGGACTTCCGCGTCGATGGCGTGGAACACTTCTTCCACCCGCTGCGCGGTCAGCACGTCTACCGGCATTTCGACTGAGAGCAGCACCTTCCCGTTGTGATTCAGGCACTCGAACGCCCGCTTGTGCCCCTGGACGCGGACCAGCGTAGTAGCCCTCAACTTCTTCCTCTTCAGCAGAAGCCACCCGTCCAGCAGAGTGCCGATGCGGCGGTCCACGGGAACCTCCCGGACTTTGGCGAACCTCTCGGCCCAGTACGCGGCGGAACCCAGGCCGATCTCGATGGACGTTGCGTCTAGGCCGGACAGATCGACGCCGAGTGCCGTCAGGAACTCGGCCCGAGCCGACGTGC
>JANXTD010000606.1 GCA_025352585.1 Fimbriiglobus sp. | reverse complement strand
GCCCGGAGTTCTTGACGCAAGTGCGTGCGAAAACTCCGGGCGCTGACGCTTCCGGCTCGCCAAAACCCTTTACTTCGCCGCGTCCTTCTGGACTCCTGGAACGTCCGCCTTGTCGGCGGGGACGACGCGGTAGACCCACTTCTCGGAGCCGAGGCCGCTGTTGTCGCTCGGGCGGATGTCGTTCGGGCCGGCCTTCGCGGCGTCCGTCGGCCGATTGAAGTCGATTTGCAGGGTCTTGCGGCTGATGCTGTCGACGCCGTCGGCCCGCTCTTGCCGGGCGTTGCCGTTCGACAGGCCGGTGACGTAGACGCTGAAGTTGTTCGTCTCGGCCGACTTCGCCGGGGCGTCCACCCAGATCGCCACGCCGTACACCGCCCGCGGCACCGAGTCGGCTTTCGTGACCGGGATCATCGCCTCGGTGATGCCGATGGTTGTTTTGAGCTTCAACTCGCCGGTCGGGTCTTCGACCTTGCGGATCGCGTCGGCGACGGGGCCGGGGTACGGCTCGTCGAGGTACGCCCGCAGTTGCCCGTCCTTCGTGACCAACTCGAACTCGGGGCGGAACGGCAGCGACGTGTCGGTCTTGTTCCAGACCTGGTAGACCATGTACCAGATCGTCTTGCGCCCGGCCTTGGTGTCCACCACGAGCGTGCGCGGCGGCGTGTAAGCGAAGTGGAGCGTCCAGACGCCGTTGCCGTCGAGCGGCAGCTTGATCGGCTCGACGGGCCGGTACTGCCCCTGGGCTGCCGCCGTCCCCGCACAGAGGCCCAGCGAGAGCGCGGCCGTCAACAGTCGGAGTCGCATCGTCGGTCCTCAGGGGCAAGCGTCAACTTGAGGCTAACCGCACCGATGGGCGGGGTCAAGCGCTTCCGCGGCCGGGTGCGGCATTCTACGCCCCACGCCGGCCGGACAAGAGTCACCGCCGGCCGAGCAGCACGCGCGACTCGTAACGCAGCAGCACGGCGTCGCTGCGGCGGGCGACCTCGACGCAGTCGCCGGCGGCGTCGAGGTAGGCGCGGATGGCCGCCTCCTCGGACTGCTGCCGGTGGGCCAACACCACCCAGACACGCGGCTCGACGAGCAACGGGCGGAACTCGTCGAGGAACCGGCGCGGGTCGCCGCCGCGGTTCTCGACACCGAGCGTCACGTCCTCGCGCGGGATCGGCCCCGGCCAGGCGTAGTAGGCGAACGCCGGCACGGCACCGTAGTAGACGTAGACCGGCTCGCCCGGCGCGTGCAAGCCTTCGAGTTGCCGGACGACCTCGCGCGCCTCCTCGGCGTGCAGCGGCTGCTTGACGTGCCACCAGCAGTCGGCGACCCCCGGCAGCAGCAGCAGCCCGACGACCAGGGTCGGCAGTGCAAGCGACAGCCCGCGGATGCGCTCCATCAGCACGGCCGCGCCGCGAGCGACGAGCACCAGCAACAGCGGCACCGCGAAGAGCATCAGCCGGCCGGCGAACGGGTACTTCTTCAGCCCCGACGCCAGGAAAACCAGCAGTAGCGGCAGTGTCAGCGCGATCAGCAGCGGCCGTTCCTCCTTGCGGAGTGCGGCGACGCCGAGGCACCAGCAGAAGGCCGCGAGGCCGCCCGCGCCGAAGTCGCCGGACGCGAAACCGCCGGGCTTGTCGAAGAGTTGCAGGCAGTGGTGGGCGATCCAGGCGAAGTCGCCCGGCCGCGTCGGCGGCAGCGGGGCGAACTGGCCGGCCCAGTAGTCGAGGAGGTACGGGTTCATCCCCAATTTGCGCGTGAAGCCGAGCCAGCAGACGGCGAAACTCGCCGCCCACGCCGCCCCCAATAGGGCGCGGCCAGCCACCACCCGCCGCTCGCCGCTGCGCAACGCCTCGACGCCGATGGCGACGCCGACGCCGGCGAGGACGAACACCGCCGGGTGCGAGAACCAGACGGCCAGCATCCCGGCGACCGCGAGCCAGACCTGCCGGCCCATCGTCGCCGTGCCGAGCCAGACCGGCCGGGCGGCGTGCACCAAACCGATGGCGAGCGCCGCGTCGAGTTCGTACTGCTTGAACTCCGCGGAGTAGCTCACGAGGTACGGCGACAGGGCGAACAGCGACGTGCCGAGGCGGGCCGCGCCTTCGGGCAACGCCGCGTGCGTGAAGCGGGCGAAGATCAGCAGCCCCGCCAGCCCGGCCACGAGCGAGAGGGCGCGAAACGTCGCCTCGCTGTCGCCGAAGCCGCGCATCATCAGCTTGCTGGCGACGAGGTAACCGACGGGGGCACCCTGGTTCAAGTCGAGCGGCCGCAAGAGTTCGGGGATCGGCTTGTGGACGACGTTGAGCGCCAGCATCGCCTCGTCGATCCAGAACGACGGCCCCCGCGCGAACGCCTGCACCCTCAGCCCCACGCCGAGCGCCACGGCCACAATCATCAGTGCCAACGTCAGCCGCCGCGTCCAATCGACTTCCATGTCACGCTCCGGCAACCTTGTGAGGCGCGGAGTCTACGGCGGGCGTCAACGGCCGGTCAAGGCGGATCGTAGCCGCCGGCACTCCACGGCCCGCAGCGGCAGACGCGCCAGACGCCCTTGGCCCCGCCGCAGACCGGGCCGTGCTTCTGGACCGCGAGGATGAAGTAGTCGCTGCACCCCGGTACGAAGCGGCACGACGGCGGCAGGAACGGCCGCACGCACCACTGGTATAGCCGCACGCCCAGGATCAGCAGCGCCGACAGCGCCGCCCCCGGCAATCGCGCCACAGCTCGCAGGGCCGCCCTCATTGCGACAGCTTGCGGAAGGCTTGCCGGGCGACCTTGACGAGCGACGCCTTGAACTCCTCGAGCGTCGGCGTCGGGCCGGGCCGCGGGATGAGCACGTAGTCGGCGTTGGGCAGGTCGTGCTGCACGAGGCGAAACGCCTCGCGGAACAGCCGCTTGTAGCGGTTGCGATTCACGGCGTTGCCGACCTTCTTCGACACCGACACGCCAAGTCGCGGCCCCGGAAAGTCGTGCTCGCAGGCGTAGACGATCAGGCAGCCGTCGGCCGCGGAGCGCTTGCGCTTGTAGGCGGCGTCGAACTGCGCCGGCGACTTGAGCCGCCGCGACTTGGGGAGGGTGAACGGTGGCATGGGTACAGTCTATGCCGGCGAGCGTCGTGCGTCAGTCGCGCGAGTGGCCCGCTTGAGGGCACGGTACCAGTCGGTGGCGACCCACGTCGTGCCATCGAAGGGGATCACCCACCGGACACGCCAGCCAGACTCCACCAATCGCGAGCGCATCGTCTCGCCGTCGTGCCGGTTGCTCGTGTGCATCAGCACGGGGAACGCCGGCGGGATCGTCACGAGGTGATCGACGACCTGCATCCCGGTCAACGTCGTGCTCTGGTCCGGGCGCTCGTGCAAGTCGTGGTCGAGCGACACCGCGAGAATGTCGCCCGCGAACTCGCCGAGGTATCCGATGAACGTCTCGGGGTCGTCCGTGATGTGGAACGTGTGCAAGGGCAGTCGCTCGCGGAGGCAGTCCGTCATGGCGTGACGGCGGTCAGCGTTGTCTTCCAGGATGAGAATTCGATTCACCAATGCACCACCCCCTGCACACAGTAGACCTGCTGCACAATAGGGGTCGAAAGCCGTAGAACGTGGGGATGACACCCTCCGCCCGTCTGCTGAAGCAGCCCGAGACGTTCCGCCGACTCACTGGGCTGACCCCGGTCGCGTTCGACCGGCTGCTGACCGACGTGA
>JANXTD010000571.1 GCA_025352585.1 Fimbriiglobus sp. | reverse complement strand
CCGACGAGCGGCAGGCGCGGCGGCCGCGTGAGTTCGCTGCCGTAGCCGCACTCCGCGCTCGCCAGCTTGATGTACTGCACGAGCTTGGGGTGCGTGTCGAGGTGCAGCAGCGGCGTGTACCAGCGGTAGATGGCCCGCGCCTCGGCCCACTTGCCGGCCTCGGCGAGGTCCCAGATGCGCTTGTTCTCCGCCGGGAAGGCGTTGACCAGGCCGCTGACCCACCCGACGGCCCCGAGCAGCAGGCACTCCAAGAACAGGTCATCGACGCCGGCGAAGATCACGTAGCGGTCGCCGGTCAGGTTGATGATGTCGGTGATCCGCCGCGGGTTGTCCGACGACTCCTTGATGCAGGCGAACTTCGGCTCGTCGGCCAGTTCGACGAACATTTGCGGCGTGATGTCGGCCTTGTAGGCCGGCGGGTTGTTGTAGACCATGATCGGCAAGTCGGTGGCCGCGGCGACGGTGCGGAAGTGGGCCATCGTCTCGCGGTCGTCGCCCTTGTAGACCATCGGCGGCAGCACCATCAGCCCGTCGGCCCCGAGTTTGGCACTCGCCTCGGCCCAGCGGCAGGCCTGCGCGGTGGTGTACTCGGCGACGCCGGTCAGCACCGGGACCCGGCCCTTGACGTGGGCGACGGACGCCTTGAGGAGTTCACGCTTCTCGTCGGCCTCGAGCGTCGTGATCTCGCCGACGCTGCCCATCATGACGACGCCGTGGATGCCGGCCTTGAGCATCGCGTCGAGGTGCGCGAGGGTGCCAGGGATGTCGAGCGACAGGTCGGCGTGGAACTGCGTGCAGAGCGCCGGGAAGACGCCGCGCCAGGTGATCCGTTGCATGGGTGAGGACTCCAGGGTTTAGGGGGGCAAGATTATTTCGCCGTGTCGGCCGTGAGTGCCCACTTCTCGTCGAAGAAGCCCGCGCGCAGCACCTTGCCGGCGGCGTGCGGCGTGACGGGGCTGGTGATGTCGATCACGGCGTAGTCGGGCAACTTCGGCACCTGCCGGGCGTTGTTGAGCTGGTCGTACTCGCGGAACGTGAAGCCGGAGTTCAGCACCACGTACTTCTTGGGGTTCAGCGGGTTGGGGTAAATCATGACCGTCACCGCCTTGTCGCTGAACTCGTTGAGCGGCAACTTGTCGATGATCTTGTCGAGGATGGCGTTACTCTTGGGGTCGCCCCAGAGGATCAGGTTGTTGTTGGCGATGTCGGCGTCGGTGACGGCCGTGTCGAGCTTGACCGGGGCGTCGCCGCGGAACTGCTTGCGCCAGTGGTCGGTGGCGTGCGCCATCTCGCGGGCCGTCCACGCGCCGAGCTTCTCGTTCATCGGCGTGCCGGACGGCTTGACCATGAGGAAGCTGTCCATGAAGGCGTCGTCGATCGGCCCTTGCAGGCCAGGGCGCTTGGCGAGGACGTTCGCCGGCGGCTCGCCAATTGTAATTGTCAGGGAGCCGTCAGACTGGATTCGCGGCGGCGTAAGCATGGCCTTCTTGTACGACTCCGTGACGCCCTCCGTCATCTTAAGTACGAAGTTGTAAGAACTCCCAACGAACGGCGACTCCCCCGGCCCGAAGTGAATTCGGAGAGCCGATACGTTCTGAGTGTTGACGGTCACTTTGTTGGGCTGAGAGATTTGTGCCACGACCGTGGCGCATTCCCAGTGCTTATGAAGCCCGAGGACTTCGACCCACGCCGCCTTGTTGTGTCGCAAGGTGTACGTCTGCAAGGCGACCGTTTGCGGCACGGCCGGCTTGCCTCGGGCGACGATCGCGTCGATCTTGGCGTTGACGATCCGCTTGCCTTCAGGCGTGTAGTTGTGTCCCGCTTTGGCTCCGATGACGTGCGTCAAATCGAAGTTCAACGTCAACAGTTCGCGGGCCATCACGTCGGCGGCCTGCTTCTGCTTGTCGTTCTCTCCGCTGTAAGCGACCGTCGGGACGTTCATGAAATTCATGGGCACGTCCGAGGCGTTGTACAGGTGCCACAACTTCTTCTCGTACCAGGCCGGATCGACCTTCTCGTTCTGGAAGACGTTGAGGAACTCCGGCGTCTCGGCGAAGCCGGCCCCCGGCGCGGCGGCGCACCACAAGGTCGGGTAGTGCGCGGCGAACTGCCAGCAAGCCGCGCCGCCCATGCTGAAGCCGCGGGCCACCAGGCGCGACTCGTCGATCGGGTAATGCTTCTTGAGGTGTTCGAGCACTTCGAGGGTGTCGATCTCGCCGGCGAACTTGTTGGCGTTGCAGTAGCGGCCGTAGGGGTGGACGACAAACGCATTGGCCGGGGTGAACTCGCCAGGACTCGACTGGCGGCCGCGGATGAAGTCGAGTTCGGTTAGCGTCTCGCCGCGGCCGTGCCACCAGAAGTCCGCGCGGTACTGGTGCGCCGACTTCACGCCGAACGCCTCGGGGACGACGAGGCCGTAGGGCTGGACGCTGCCGTCGATCTTCGACTTGTAGCCGCGCACGACCAGCCCGGTCGCGGTCGGCCAGGTCGGCTTGCCGTCGCGCAGTTCCTTGGCCCGCTCCATCCCCTTCGTCAGAATCGCCTTGGCACTGACGACATCGTTGCGGCCCTTAGCCTCGACGTACATCTCGTCGTAGGTGAGGGCGTAGCGCACCGCCTTGGCGTAGACCTCGACATCCGGCAGCAAGTCGAGCAGCGCCGGCTTCGCCTTCTGGGCGTCGGCGGCCGCGGCGATGGCCTTCGTTAACTCGTCGAGACCGGCGGTGAGGGCGGCGCGGTCTTCCTCGGCGATCACGGCCCCCTTGGGCGGCACCGGGCGGACCTTCTCGGCGGCGTTGTCGGTCGGGCCGTCGGCGGACGCCAGCGGCACCAGCAGCAGTAGCCCGAGGAGCGTTGCGCGAAACTGGGCCATTGCACACGTCCGTGTCACAGTGGGGGGGCCGGGGAGAAGAGTCACTATACGACGCGGGGCGTTCGTCTTCCGGCCGGGGCGTGCTAGAATGCCGCGGTGGGCGGACGCCCCCGCCCCCGACCCCCTGGACGATCACCATGCCGCAACCCCGGACGACGGCCGACGCCCAGACGATTTTCGAGCGCGGCCAGGACAAGCTCAACGCCCGCGACTTCCGCGAGGCGGTCGAGTGCTTCACGCGGGCGATCGCCCTGCGCCCCGACGTGGCGGCCGGCTACCGCGCCCGCGCGCGGGCCTACCTGGGGTTGGAACAGCGCACCGACGCGCTCAACGACCTCGACCGGGCCATCAAGTTCAAGAGCGACGACCCGGCGCAGTACGCCGAGCGCGCCGAACTGTTGTTCCGCCAGCGCGCCTACGAGGCGGCGATCGCCGACTGCGACCGGGTGTTGAAGCTCGACGACGGCTGGAAGGCGATCCACGGCCTGCGCGGCAACTGCCACGCGGCGCAGGGCGACACCGACGCGGCGGTCGCCGACTACGCCAGGGCGATCGAGGGCGACCCGGACCACGCCGCCGACTACTTCCTGAGCCGCGCGGAACTGATGCTCGACTGCGAGAATTACAACGCCTGCATCACCGACTGCAACGCCGCGCTACGGCTGAACCCGGAGCACGCTGGCGCGTACCAGGCGCGCGGCCTGGCGCACCGGGAACTCGGCGACTCCGAGGCGGCCGAGTCGGACTTGAGCGAGGCGATTCGCCTGAACCCGGCGGCGGCGATCGCCCACCTGGCGCGGGCGACGGTGCGCTACGACCGCGGCCGCACCACCGAGGCGCTGGCCGACTGCGACGCCGTGCTGGAACTCGCGCCGACCAACGCGCGGGCGCTCAGCTTGCGCGGCATGGCCCGCCGCCGCGAGCGCGACTTGCCGGGGGCGCTGGCCGACTACACCGCGGCGATCCGGCAGAACCCCGAGACGCCGGGGACGTACAACTTGCGCGCGGCGGTCTACTACCAGCAAGCTGAGTACGCCCGCGCGGTCCAAGACCACCTCGACGCCCTGAAGCGCGACCCGCGGAGCGCCTCGACGTTCAACCAACTCGGCTGGATTTGGGCGACGGCCCCCGACCCCGACGTGCGCAACGGCCGGCAGGCGAAGGAGTGCGCGACGCGGGCGTGCGAACTCAGCGAGTGGCAGGAGCCGGGCTTCCTCGACACCCTCGCGGCAGCCTGCGCCGAGATCGGCGACTTCGACGGGGCGGTGCGGTGGCAGGAGAAGGCCCGCGACCTGTCGGCCCCCGAGCACGCCGCCGACTACGACAGCCGGGTGAGCCTGTACCAGGGCGGCAAGCCGTACCGCACCCGCGGGCCGGAGTAGCCGCGGGCGGTTCGCCGGGAAGACTGGGAGGCCCTATGCTCAGGCTCTGCGCACTCGTCGTCGTCGCCGGCACCGCGGCCGCCGCGGCGCTCGCCCAGTCGCCGGACATCCCCACGCTCGTCGCCCGCCTCGGGTCGGACGACTTCCGCGAGCGGGAGCGCGCCGGGGACGAGCTGCTGACCCTAGGCAAGGCGTCGGTGCCCGAACTCCGGGCGGCCCGCGCCAAGACCGCCGACCCGGAGGTGGCCCGCCGGCTCGAGGTCCTCGCCGAACGGCTCGAGGCCATCGCCGTGACGAAGCCGACCCGCGTGACGCTGAAGGTCGAGCGCCGTCCGGGCCGGGAGGTCTTCGACGAGTTGGCGAAGCGCACCGGCGCGAAGTTCCTCTTCGGCGGCTCCCCGCGCGACGCCCTGGTCACGTTCGACTGGGACGGCACGCCCTTCCTGGAGGCGCTCGACCGACTCTGCGACGCGCTGCAGTTGACTTGGGAGGTCAACGAGTTCGACCACATTATCCGCGTCGAGGGCACCGACGAATCGACGCCGCACGTCGCCTACGCCGGGCCGTTCCGGGTCGCGGCGGACACCGTCGATCTGAAATCGGAGGTCCGCGTCGGCCGCGTCGAGCGTCGCCAGGCCGTGGCACGGCCGCCCGCGGAACTGACGGTCAGATTCTTAGTCCGCTCCGAGCCGCGGCTGCCGGTCTGCGCCCTGGGTAAGCCGGTGCTGCTGGCCGCGGAGGACGAGTTGGGCAACTCCCTCATGCCCCCGCCCGACCCCGCCCCGCCGCCGACCGGCGGACCCGCACCCCGGCCCGCGCCTTCGGAGCGCGGCCACGAGGCCTGGGGGACGGTCGCGCTACGCCGGGCCTCGCGGCACGCGGAGTTCGTCAAGTTTTGCCGGGTCCGCGTCGAGGTCGGTTGCGTCGCCGAGGCCCGCCCCGAGGTCGTCGTCGCCGACGCGACCAAGTGCCGGGGCCAGAAGTACACCGGGC